>DATHXE010000280.1:0-2458 GCA_035459845.1 Tepidisphaeraceae bacterium
GTCCGGCGCTGGATGGAAGAGCGCGGCATGCGCTTCTTCACCGGCCCGAATGAAGCGGAACACCTGACCGACGGCCAGATCCTCCAGCAGTGCAAGATGTACGTGTCGGCCGTGCGGATCGCCGACGATTTCGGCTGCGCCACCATCGGCATCCAGTACCAGCAGGGCCTGAAAGACCTGCTCCCCGCGAGCGACCTGGTCGAGGGCATGCTGAACAACGCCGACCGCCCGCCGGTGCGATCGCGGGACGGGTCGCGCGTGCTGTACGAAGGCCAGCCGCTGCCGCACTTTAATGAGGTGGACGAGTGCGCGGGGCTCGACGGGCTAATGACCTACCGAGTCCACTCAGCGATGGGCCAGCCGGTCGAGAACACCCTGCACGACCTCCGCTGGGGCGACGTCGACCGCAGCGGCACCGTGCCGGATTACGTCTGGGTCTTCCTGATCTCCGGCTCGGCCCCCCCTGCCCATTTCGAGGGCGGTTGGGCCGGCGCCACCAGCGAACGCCAGCCGGCCATGTACTTCCGCCTGGGCGGCGGGACGCTCAAGGGCATCAGCAAGCCCGGCGAGATCGTCTGGAGCCGGATCTTCATCGACGACGGCCGCCTCAAGATGGACCTGGGCCGGGCCGGCGTGGTCGCGCTACCGGACGAAGAAACCCGCCGGCGGTGGGAGGCCACCACGCCCCAGTGGCCGATCATGCACGCCATCACCTACGGCGTGTCACGCGACCAGATGATGGCCCGCCACAAGGCCAACCACATCCAGGTCGCCTACGCGAACAGCGCCGCCGAGGCGGACGCCGCGATGCTCGCCAAGGCCGCGATGGCGGCGGCGCTGGGGATGGACGTGTCGATCTGCGGGACGCGAAAGAACGGGAAGGCGTGGGCCTGATGCAGGCATGAGGGAGCCCAGCGACTTGTCGCGGGACGGACTCAAAGGGCTCAGGATTCGATGGAGGACGCACCATGTTTCGCACGTTGATCGTCGCGCTCTTCGTCGCAGTGCCTGCAATCGCTCAGGAGGTTCGAGTTAACGTCACCGACGACGCCTCCCTCCGCCGCGCCCTCGCCGGCGCCAAGCCCGGGTCGCGCATCGTCGTCGCCCCCGGCAAATACCGCGCCGGTCTCGAGATCACCGGCGTCCGCGGGTCGGCCGACAAGCGGCTCGTCATCGAGGCCGCCGACCCGAAGGACAAGCCCGTCATCGACGGCGGCCGGCTCGGCATCCACGTCCACGGCTGCGCGTACGTCACGCTCCGCAACCTCGTCGTCCGCGGCGCATCGGGCAACGGCATCAACGTCGACGACGGCGGCTCGCCCGACACGCCGGGGCAGTTCATCACGATCGAGTCCGTCGACGTCGCCGACATCGGCCCGCGCGGCAACACCGACGCGATCAAACTCTCCGGCGTCGACGACTCGATCGTCCGCGACTGCACGATCGCCGGCTGGGGCGGCGAGGGCATCGACATGGTCGGTTGCCACCGCGTCCTGATCGAGAACTGCACCTTCCGCGGCAAGCCCGGCTTCGGCCAAACCTGCGCCGTGCAAGCCAAGGGCGGGTCGACCGATGTGACGATCCGCACCTGCGCGTTCGTCAACGCCGCCCAGCGAGGTGTCAACCTCGGCGGCTCGACCGGCGCCGCCTACTACCGCCCAAAAGACGCCAACTACGAGGCCAAGAACGTCCTCGTCGAGGGCTGCCGCTTCACCGGCAGTTTGGCTCCCATTTGCTTCGTCGGCATCGACGGCTCGACCGTCCGCTACAACACGTTCGACCGCCCCGAGAAGTGGGTCGTCCGCATCCTCCAGGAAACCCGAACGCCCGGCTTCGTCCCGAGCCGCAACGGCCGGTTCGAGCAAAACCTGATCGTCGCCGACTCGCGCACCATGCGCTCCGCGATCAACGCGAGCGACGCCACCGACCCCGCCAGCTTCGTATTCGCCAGCAACTGGTGGTACTGCCCCGACCGCCCCGCCGCCAGCCGCCCGGAACTTCCATCCCCCGAAAATGGCGGCGTCTACGGCGTCGACCCCCGCCTCGCCAAGTCCGACGACGGCGCGCCGGGTGCACCTGCCGAGCCGAAAGCCGCCGCCCACGGGCACGCGGGACTTCCGAAGAAGTAGCTCACCCAGCCCACGCGCCTCCCTCGTCCAACTCCCGCACGTACGCCAGCGCCTCCGCCACGCTACACACCACCGCTCCGCGCACCAGGCCGGCCCGATCGAACTCTCTCAGCAGCATCAGGTCCTCGTAGTCCTCCGACGCCTCCAGCCGCGCCTTCGCCCGCGCGCCGAGCGTCCCCTCGTGAATCGCCTGCGCGTCCATGTGGTGCGCAATGAGAAACTGCGTCCGCGGCGCATCGGGCAACGGCATCAACGTCGACGACGGCGGCTCGCCCGACACGCCGGGGCAGTTCATCACGATCGAGTCCGTCGACGTCGCCGACATCGGC
>DATHXE010000281.1:0-4178 GCA_035459845.1 Tepidisphaeraceae bacterium
CTCCGTGCCTGATGGGATCGCCGCGCACCGTCGCGCGGCGAGCCCGTCCGATGTTACCGGCGCGGCAACGATTCGTGTACCGCAGGACTTCACGCCGCCCGACCCCGACACGTACGCCCGCACCCACATCGCCCCCATCGATCGCGTGCTCGAATTGGGCGGGTACGCTACCGACGACCTGTAGTAGCCGGCTCGCGGCGCGTCCGGTCCTCCGCCCGTGCGCAGGCGCGTCGGTTCACTTGCCGTCATCGTCGTCCGGGTCCGCCCCCGGCGCCGGCGCCGCCCGCTTCACCATCGGCACCATCACGTACCGCTGGCCGTGGTCCGCCGACACCGGCGCGCCCACCGCCGCCTGCAGCCGAGCCGCCCACGCGAACACCTTCTGCCGCGCCGGCCCGGTGTTCGCCACGTCCTCGGGCAGCACGACCAGCAGCGCCGGCGCGCCCGCGGCCTCCTCCGGGTCGTCCCCGACGAGCCACGCCAGCACCTCCTCCGCGCCCAGCCCCAGCGCCTCGTCGACCAGCTTCGTCGACGCCGCCGCGTCCCGCCCCTTCAACGTGCGCCCGGGCTTGCCGGCCAGCCACCCCTTCGCGGCCGGCGTGTCGCCACGGCCCACGATCCGCCCGAACTGCTCGTCCTCGCGCTTCGCCCGGTACTTCGGGTCGTTCATCTTCTCGGCCTCCGGGTCCGCGTGCCCGAGGAGCACCTGCAGGTATTTCTGCCCGCACTCGACGTGCGGCGTGCGCATGTTCGACTTGTCCAGCGCCGCCACCCAGTCCAGGACCTGCTTCCGCCGGGCCTTGTCCTTGGCCGGCGGCAGTTCGACCAGGATCTGCCGCGACTCGGTCGCGTCCCAGACGTCGGTGATCAGCAGCCGCGCCGCCCCCATCGCGTACAGCTTGGCCACCACGTCCCGCGACTGCGCGTTGTCCCGCTTGTGGAAGTGGTTGTCCGCCTTGGCCGCCAGCCACGCCCGGGCCTCGGGCACCGCGTCGTCGCCCGTCCGGGCCATCTGCTTGCCGACCAGATCGTCGATGTCGCGCGGCGTCCACCCGTTCACCTCCTCGTCGTACGCCGTGACCGTCTGCGCCCCCGGGCCGTTCCCCCCCATCGCCAGCGCCCCGACCTTCCCGCCCGGCACCCCGCCCAGGCTGAAGATCGCCGCGACCAGCGCGTACCCGACCCACGTCCGGATGACCCAGATCAGGCACGAGCACATCATCGACTCGAACAGGTCCATCTCCAACTGCCACACGAACAGCGCCAGCGTCAGCACGTAGCTGATGAACCACCCGACGAACCCCGCCACCCCGAACCCCGCGTTGGGCCCGTCGATCGCCCGCTCGACGATCGCCGCGATCGCCCCCGGGATCATCGACACGCCCGCGATCTTCAGCAGCGCGATCTGCACCGGCCCCAGCCCCAGGTCGAACAGCTTCACCGCCGCCAGCACGCCCGCGAACACCAGCGTGAAGTTGATGATCGTCATCACCCCGACCACGCCCACCGCCAGCCCGATGCTGTCGACCCCCTTGGCCCAGATCACCTCGACGAACGTGAGGACGAACCCGAGCACGACCAGCCCGATCGGGAGGTACAGGTCCTTGGCGGCGAAGAACGCGTCTCCCTCCCCCCGCGCCTCGCTCTGCCGCCGGGCCGAGCCCGCGTATCCGAGAATGCCTGTGGGCGCCCCCGCCCCCGCCAGCGCCGGCACGAGCTTCCCGCCACTGCCGCCGCCCCCGCCGCCGCTCACCGCCTGCGTCTTGAGCTTCTTCCCCGTCTTGAGGTTGTGCCCGCAGTTCACGCAGATCACGGCACCCGGCGACACCGACGCCTTACACGACGGGCACGCCGCCCCCGGCGCCACACTCGCCAGCGGCGGCGGCGTCACCGCCTCGTCCTCCACCGGCGTCCCCCCCGCGAGCGCGAACAAATCCTCAAACCCCGGCGGCGCCCCCTCGTCCTCCCCCCCGAGCCCCATCCCCCCCGCCTCTGCCTGAGGCTTCGCCCGCGGGATCTTCACCACGTCCGATTGCTTCAACTTCCCGCCGTTCGAAGATGACGGTGATACCCCAACCGCCTTCGCCGCTTGCGGCTTCGCCCCGTTGTTTGCCGAAGCCTTCGCCGCCGGCCCCGCTACCTTCCCCTCCGCCTTCACCGCGGACCCATTCCCCCCCGCCCCCCCCGGCATCACCGCCGGCACCGAGATCGCCGCCCCGCACTTGCACTTCACCCGCTTCCCCGCCAACTCCGGCTTCCACGCGTACCCCTTCCCGCACCCCGAGCACACGAACCGCCCCGCGACGTCCGCATTGCCGGCCATAACGCACCCCGTCCGCTGAAACTTCGTGCCCACGACGCGTCGCGCGACGCCCGACGTGACCGGCAAGCTTACCGAATCGGGGCCGCCCGGCCAAACGATTCTGGTGAACGCGGAAAACGAAAAGACGTAAAGACGTAGCGAAGGGTCGGGGTCATTTCCGACGGGGGAACGATCCGCACACCTTTACGTCTTTTCGTCTTTTCGTTTTCACGCTGCCCCGCCCCCGCCCACGCGATTTCATTCCCCCGCCCTGCTATCATTTGCCGGAATCCCTTACCCCCCTTGATCCCGTCCGAGAGGAGCCGCGCGTTGGAGGGCTTTCCCGCACCCCTGTCCTTTAAGCTCATCGGCGACGACCTGTTCGCCCGTGACGACGCCGGCCGTCTGCGCTCCCGCATCGCCACCTGCTTCCCCCACGCCAAAACCCTCGTCACGATCCCCGGCATCCACGCCACCCAGCGCTGCGCCTTCACCGAATCGATCAACGCCGCCCGCGCCGCCCAGGACCTCCCCCCGCTCACCGACGCGCAGGAACTCCGCGAGTGGTCCCACGGCGTCGACCTCATCCTCGAAGAAGACGGCACCGTCCTGATCCGCCCCGACCCCGCCAACATGCCCCTGGCCTACGAGGCCGACGACTTCCTCCAGCAGCAGAAGGTCTCCAAGCGCAAAATCCGCTTTTTGCACGTCATCGATCCCCGCGTCCGCGACGCGATCCGCCGCCGCGGCGAGTGTTGGCGCATCACCCCCCTGCCCCGCTCGCCGGACGAGATGAAGGCCCACATCGCCTCGGCCCGCATCGCGATCGCCGGCCGGGAGATCTACTACTACGACAAGTCCACCGGCGGCCGCCACCTCACCCTGTCCGACTTCGCCGCCCTCCGCCCCCTGCCGGACGACGAGCTCCGCAAGCACCTGGTCGAGATCCGCGACTACTGCACCCGCACCAACCGCCTGGGCCGCCCCGAGATCGACTTCTTCGCCGCCGCCGACCCCTCCCTCCCCGAGGCCTTCGCCGCCCTCCCCTTCGAGCACCTGTCGCCCGGCGACCTCCGCTCGGCCGCCGACTCACTTCACAAGCGCTTCGCCAACGCCGTCCCCCCCGCCTTCCGCCGCGACGACCTCGACAACCCCCAGTGGCGCGCTCGCATGTTCGCCGCCCTGATCGGCCAGACCGACCAGACGATCTCCGAAGAACAGCTCCTCGGCCTGGCGGCCGAGTTCTTCATGCAGGTCGAGTGGCTCCCCGGCGGCCGCATCGAGGACGGCGAGCTCCTGCTCGACCCCCTCTTCGACGAGGAACACGGCGGCTGCAATGGAAGCGATAACGGTAACGCGCAACCCTGCGACGAGCGCGCCCGCGGCTTCATCTTCAACTTCCTCCGCGACTACGGCTCCGACCTCGAGTACCTCAACATCGGCCGCGTCACCGGCTCCCTCTCCGCCCGCAAGGCCGTCCCGGGCGACGAGGGCCGCCGCAACGTCTACGTCGCCGAGATCAAGCACCGCGGCGCCGCCAGCCCCGTCCTCCGCATCATCCGCATGCAGAAGTGGGGCGTCGCCGAACACCTCGACGACGGCAAAGACCTCCTCCAGGCGATTCTAAACTCCGAAGAATACACCGAGTACATCCTCGACCGCCGCATGGGCTGTCGACAACTCGGCATGAACCTCCCCCCGCGCGCCTTTGCGCGCAAGGTATTGGAGCGCTACAACGGCCCCCACCGCCGCTACGCCGGCACGGCCATGTACTCCGCCTACTTCGAGCGCGACTACGTCCCCGGCGTCGCGACCGACAAGATCCCCGCCGCGCGCCTGGCCGACCCCGCTTACGCGACCGCCCTGGCCGGCCTGC
>DATHXE010000282.1:0-5369 GCA_035459845.1 Tepidisphaeraceae bacterium
GGCCCGGCCGGCTCCGGACGGCGAGGCCCTGCGGGCGGCCGTCCGCGCGAAGGACGCGACCGCGGCCGAGCGGGTGTTCGCGGCGATCGCGGCCCGCGGCGGGGCGGACGAGGCGTTCAACGCGCTGTTGATGGAAGTTCAGGACGAGACCGAGGTGCACCGCGTGGTGCTGCCGTACCGGGCGTGGGACATGCTCGAGCTGGCGGGGCCGGAGCACGCGCACACGCTGCTCCGGCAGTCGGTGCGGTACTGCCTGCAGGCCGAGTCCTGGTCGCGGCGGGCGCCGGGCGGGGACCCGACGCTCGGCCCGCGGAAGGTGCTGCCGGCCGTGCTCGACAAATTCAAACTGCCGGGGCGCGAGGCCGGCACGCGCCCGGCCGACGACGCGACCGTCGAGCGGCTGGCGACGGCGATCTTCGGCGGCACCCCCCAGCAGGCCGCGGACGTGGCCGGCGGCGCGCTGGCCGACGGGTTCGCGCCGGACGTGGTCGGCGAGGCGATCGCGCTGGCGGCCAACCAGTTGATCCTCCGGGACGCCGGGCGTTCGGCGCGGGAAGAGGTCACGGGCAAGCCGATCGGCAGCGTCCACGGCGACTCGATCGGGGTCCACGCGTGCGACTCGGCCAACGCCTGGCGGAACATGGCCCGGGCCGCCCGCCCCGCCAACGCGGTCGCGTGCCTGGTGCTCGGGGCCTACCAGGTCGCGCTGGACCGCACCGACCGCGGCGGTGATTTCCTGAACTGGGAGCCCCTCCCGCTCAAGCGGCACGTGGACGGGGTCAAGGCGACCGACGCCCCCGCCCTGCTGGCCGCCGCCGACGAGGCGATCCGCGGCAACCTACAGGCCCGGGCGGCGGCCGTAGTCCACCGGTACGGCCAACTCGGACACGACCCACGAGGCGCGATGGACCTGCTGCTCAAGTACGCGGTCAGCGAAGACGGGTCGCTCCACGCCGAGAAGTTCTACCGGACCGCCACCGACGAGTTCGCCCACGCCCGCCCGGCCTTCCGGTGGCGGCAATTGGCGGCCCTGGCCCGGGTGACGGCCAGCGAGTACGGCCGCCCGGCCGCCGGGGTAGCCGAAGCGCGAGCGATGCTGGGCGCCTAGCCGTGGACAAGATCGACTTTGCATGATAAAGTGCCCTTCACGTAAGGCGGCTCCGCTGGTGGCGTCTTTCTTACGGAAGGAGATTTCCCATCATGTTCAGGGGTTTTAAGGCGCTCGACAAAGTGCTCCGGGGTGAGGCCACGCGCGTGGGCGCTCTGCGCGACGGCGAACTCGGCTTGCCGCTGTTCCCACTGCTGACGGTCATGGTCGTGCTCGGCATGGCGGCCGGGGCGTGCACCGGGATCTACGCGGTCATCACCCGCTACCAGCAGAACCCGGCCGCGCCGATCGAAGGCTGGCAGCAGTTGCTGTCGTCGACGATCAAGGTGCCGCTGCTCTTCCTGCTCTCGCTGGTGGTCACGTACCCGTCGCTGTACGTGTTCAACGCGCTGGTCGGGTCGCGGCTGCGCAGCCTGTCGATGCTCAAGCTGCTCCTGGCGTCGATGGCGGTGATGATGGCGGTCATCGCGTCGCTCGGGCCGATCGTCGCGTTCTTCGCGGTGTCGACGACGAGCTACCCGTTCATGAAGCTGCTGAACGTGGTCGCGTACGGGATCGCGGGCGTGCTGGGACTGTCGTTCCTGCTCCAGACGCTCCACCGGCTGAGCGCCGCGCCGTTCGAGCCGGCCGAAGAAATCCCACCGACCCCGGCCGAGGCCGCGCCCGAGCCGCCGCACGACTCCGCCGACTTCGCCCCGCCCGCCAGGCCGCCCGGCGCGCTGCAGTACGCCCGCGTCACCAGCCCCGACCCGCGCGTCCGCCTGATCTTCAACATCTGGGTCGTCGTCTTCGGCCTGGTCGGCGCGCAGATGTCGTGGATCCTCCGCCCGTTCATCGGCGACCCGGACCAGCCGTTCACGTTCTTCCGCGCCCGCGAGTCGCACTTCTTCTCGGCGATCGGGGAAGCGATCAAGCGGCTGTTCGGGAGTTGATGCGGACATCCACCGGCGCACCGTCTTCCTGAGCGCAGCGAAGGATCGAGCCTCGAACGTCGAGCCTGGCGAGTCCGACGGCCCTGACGACTCGGCTGGACCCTTCGGAGTACCTCCGCATGACGGACATCGGTTTCCGAGGATGAACCCGAGAATCGCGGCATGACCCCCCTGCTCACCCAGGCCGACCTGCTCCTCCGCCCCGCCGCGGGACCGGCCGACGCGCGCCAACTCTCGCCCGCGCGCGCCCTGCTCATCCTCGCGCTGTTCGGATCGGCGTACGGCGCGTGCATGGGCACGTTTTTCGAAGAGGACGGCGCACCCCGCGCTCTGCAGGCCGCCTATTCCGCCACCAAGGTCCCCCTGCTCCTGATCCTGACGTTCGTCCTCGCCCTGCCGAGTTTCTACGTCGTCAACATGCTCGTGGGTCTGGGCGGCGACTTCCCCGAAGCCCTCCGCGCGCTGCTCTCGACGCAGGCCGGGCTCACCGTCATCCTCGCGTCGCTCGCGCCGTTCACGTTGTTCTTCTACGCGAGTTCGACGCAGTACGACGGGGCGATCCTGTTCAACGCGGCCATGTTCGCGGTCGCCAGCGTCGCGTCCCAGCGCCTGCTGAAGCGCGCCTATGCGCCCCTGATCGCCCGCGACCCGCGCCACCGCCGGATGGTCCGCGTCTGGCTCGTCGTCTACGCCTTCGTCGGCATCCAGATGGGCTGGGTCCTGCGCCCGTTCATCGGCCAGCCCGGCGTCCCCACCACGTTCTTCCGCGCCGGCGCCTGGGGCAACGCGTACGTCGAGGTGTGGGAAAAGGTGAGCGACGTCTGGACCGGCCGACGGGCGTGGGAGCGACGCGATGCGGATCGCTGACCGCGCCTCGGCACATCCGGCGGTGGGCAGTGCCCACCCTACGTCGCACCGAAGGTGCACGTGACCGTCGCTCTCGCCGACACCCCTCGCACGTGCTACCCTGCTCTTCTCACCCCCTGACCCGGCACCGGAGGATTCAAATGGGTGGCACGACGCGCACGCTCCTTATCTGCCTCGTATTCCTACTCGGCACGCCCGCGCTCGCCGGCCCCACGACCGCGCCCGCCTCCGCCCACCGCTTCGCCTTCCCGCCCGGCGCGAACCACGTCACCATCCCCCTGATCCGCGCCGGCAACTACCTTGTCGTCCCCTGCGCGATCGACGGCCAGGAGGCCGGCCTCTTCGTGCTCGACACCGGGGCCACGGCCATGGTCATCGACACCGCCGTCGCCGAGCGCCTGCGGATGAAGAAAATCGGCGTGATCCAGGCCCGGGTGATCGGGGGGGCCGGGAAAACCCCCGCCACGCTGTACGAAGCCGCGTCGGTGTCCGTCGGTGGCGTCGACGCCGGGCCGCGCGTCCTCGGCACCGTCCCGCTCGACAACCTCAAGCCGTTCGTCGGCGACAACCTCGCCGGCCTGATCGGCCTGGACATGCTCGGCCAGGGCCCGATCCAGATCGACTTCCTCGAGCGCACGCTCACGGTCTACAAGGCCCTCCCGCCCGAGGTTGTCACCAAGGCGTCGCCGATCCAACTGAAGCGGCGGTCGGGCCTGATCTACGTCTGGGCGGGCGTCGAGGGCCGGACCGGGTGGTGGTTCCTCGACACCGGCAAGAACAGCAACGTCGAGGCGTACGCGCCGTTCGTCGGCATGTACCCCCACATGCTCGAGGGCAAGCACACCCTGTCCGACAGCGGGTTCGGCATCGGGGGCGTCGAGGAAAAGCGCTCGATGGCGTTCCGCAAGTTCGAGTTCGCCGGCCGAACGGGCGACATCTTCGGCAGCTACCACAAGGAGATCACCCGCAGCAACCAGCACCGGGCGGTCATGTCGGCCGGGGAGATGGGCGCGGGCGTGTTCGCGGGCGCCAAGCTGTTCCTCGACGTGCCGGGCGAGCGCGGGTGGGTCGAGTGGCGCGAGATGCAGAGCGACGAGGCATATTTGAAGCGGATCGAGGCCGAGAGCAAGGTCGACCCGACCGGCCGCACCCCGCTGATCCGCGCCCTCCTCTCGACCCGCGACGAACTGGCGAAGAAGCTGATCGAGAACGGCGCCGACGTGAACGCGACCGCCCGCGGCGGCATCCGCCCGATCCTGTGCACCGGTAACCCCGACCTGCTCAAGCTGCTGATCGCGAAGGGCGCGGACGTGCACGCTAAACGGACGTTCAAGGGCAACACGCCCGTCCTCGAGGCGGCCGAGGCCGGCAACGTCGCCGCCATCCGCGTGCTGGCCGAGGCCGGGGCCAACGTCAACTACGCCAACACCGTGGGAGAGACCTCACTCGCCCGCGCCGCCGAGGCCGACTACCCCGACGCCGTGCGCGCCCTGCTCGCGCTCAACGCCGACGTGAACAAGCCGTCGGTCGACGGGTTCACGCCCCTCATGATCGCGATCCGGATGGGCAACGTTCAGAGCGTCACCGCCCTGCTGGAATCCAAGCCCGACCTGCGGGCGGCGAACAAGTCCGGCCTGACCGCCCTCATGCTGGCGGCGGGCTCATCCAAACCGGAGATCGTCCGAAAGATGATCCTGGCCGGCGCGGACCCGAACCACGTGACCGCCGCCCGGGTCACGCCCCTGATGGTCGCGGCGATCAACGGGATGGACGACTCGGCCCGCCTCCTGCTCGACGCCGGCGCAGACCCCACCGCCCGCGACCCCCGCGGCAAGACCGCGCTGGACCACGCCCTTGAGGAGGGCGCCGTGGACGTGATCGGCGTCCTCCGATTTCATAAGAAACCGGCCGAGAAATGAGCCGTCCGGCCCGCACGTCGCCGGATCTGACTTGCATCGACATTGATTTCCGATACAAAACCTTCACCCGCCGGTGGCCGGCGACGGGCACCCGAACCCTACGGATGGGGCTTTTGAGTCGATGAAGTTCAACCTGTTGGACAAGATCGAATCTGCGACGGAGCAGCGCATCGTGGGCGTCAAGTACGTCTCGCTCGCCGAGGAGTACCTGGCCGACCACTTCCCGTCGTTCCCGGTGCTGCCGGGCGTGATGATGCTCGAGGCCCTCACGCAGGCCGCCGGTTGGGTGCTGCACAAGCGGAGCGGCTTCGCCAAATCGATGGCGGTGCTCAAGGAAGCCCGCAACGTCAAGTACGGCAATTTCGTCGCGCCGGGGAACTTCCTCCGCGTGGACGTGGAACTGATCAAGGAAACCGAGGCCGGCGCGAGCTTTAAGGCACAGGGCACGGTCAATGGGCAGAGCACGGCGGTCGCGGCGCGGATCGAGATCGCCTACTTCAACCTCGGGGACAAGCAGTCGGCGCTGGCCGAGCTGGACGCGCG
>DATHXE010000283.1:0-3974 GCA_035459845.1 Tepidisphaeraceae bacterium
GGCTACATCCGCGAGAAGTTCGAGCGGACGCTGTAAGACCGAAGTCGGCAGTAGGCAGTGGGCGGTCGGCAGTGGTCAAGATCACTGCCGACTGCTGACCGCCGCCTGCCGACTTTCCCATGACCATCGGCATCCTCCAGATCGAGATCGAGGTGCCCGACGCGATGTCGCTCAAGGACAAGCGGCGGCAGGTGCTGAGCCTGAAGGACCGCATCCGCCGCGGGCACAACGTGTCCGTGGCGGAGGTCGGCGGGCTGGACGAGCACCGGCGGGCCGTGTTGGGCGTGGCGATGGTCAGCAACGACCTGCGGTACGTGCAGGGCGCGCTCGACAAGATCGTCGAGCTGGTCAAGGCCGTGCCGACGGTCGCGGTGGACGATTGGCAGATCGATTTTTTGTGAGGACGGACAAACGATGTGCGGGCCGTTGATATGCCGTGCGTGACCGATCGGCCGGGCGAGTGAGCCCGGCCAAGCGTGTTGCGCACGGTGGGAGGACGGTTCCTCAAGCCGCCTTATAAGCGGTCGCCCCGGACCGGGGCCTCGAACGCGGTTCGACTCCGCGGCCGTGCATGAGTATTGCGAACGAACGAGGGCGGTGGGCGGTGCCCACCCTACGACGATGTCCAGACGAACCGAACGAGTCGCGAGCACGATCCAGAAGGAACTGGCGATGATCATCCTGCGCGAGCTGAACGATCCCCGGCTGACGGGGATGCCCAGCATCACGCGGGTGAAGGTCGTCGAAGACCTGTCGACCGCCGAGGTGTTCGTCACGGTCATGGGGACGGCCGGCCAGCAGACGGCGGCGCTCAACGCGCTCAAGCACTCGGCCGGGCTGATGCGGACTCGCCTGACCAAGCAGATGACGCTCCGGGTCGCGCCGTTCCTCACCTTCAAGCTCGACGAGGACCTCAAGAAGGAACTGGAGCTCGAGGCCGTGCTCCGCAAGATCGAGCTCGAGAACCAGGAGCTGGACCGCAAGCGGGCCGAGGAGGCCGCGGCGGCCGGGGGAACGCCGACCGACGCCGCCGCACCGGCGGCGACCGAAAGCGCACCCGCGCCGACCGAAAGTGCGCCGGACGTCCCGAAAGCGGAGTGACGTTCCGACGCCCCCGATTACTTAACGATGACGCTTGATAGCCGTCGGCGGAAGCCGCCGGTTGCATGATCCCCCCGAAGACCTTCCGATCGACACGTAGCAGACGACCGACCGACTGACCGACACACGACCCATGAAGAGCGCGACCAAACACGCAGAGGAACTCAAGTCGCTGATGAAGCGGCTTCACAAGGAGCACAAGCCCGAGCCGCGGGAGAAGCAGGAGCCGTTGCGGGCCCTGGTTCGCGGGGCATTGTCGTTCGACGTGACCGACGAGCGGGCCGCCGAGGCGATGAAGTCGATCGAGCGCGAGTTCGTCGACCTCAACGAGCTCCGCGTGGCGACCGAGCTCGAACTGGTCGACTTGCTCGGGCCCAAGTACCCGTTCGTCGAGCGCAGGGTCACCATGGTCACCCAGGGCCTGACCATGATCTTCGAGCGCGAGCACACGCTCAGCCTCGACCGCCTGGCGACGATCAGCAAGAAGGACGTCCGCCAGTTCCTCCGCGACATGCCCGACATCCACCCGTTCGCCGAGGCGTACGTGATGCTGATGGCGTTCGAGGCCGGGTGCGTCCCGCTCGACGACGTGATGACGACCTACCTCGTCGAGCACGGCGTGCTCGAGCCCGGCACGGGCCTGGAGGAGGGCCAGCGGTGGCTGGAGAACCACCTGAAGGCCGAGGAGGTCTACGACTTCTTCGTCATGACCCGCGACGCCGCACTGGACGCCGCCGACGCCGCCGAGAAAAAGGCCGGCGGGGCGGGGGCGAAGAAGAAGGCGAAAGCATAAACCGGGGAAAGTCCTGAGTGCTGAGTCCTGAGTGCTGAGCAAGGTACGCGGACGTTCGCATCTCAGGACTCGGCACTCAGTACTCAGGACTTTCCAATGACCGACAAACTTCCCTCCACCACCCTCCGCATGGGCCTGCCGTCGGGCAGCCTCCAGGCCGCCACGGTCGATTTGTTCGGCAAGGCCGGGTACCGCATCACGATCGACAGCCGGTCGGTCTTCCCGCGGTTCGACGACCCGCAGATCTCGGCCGTGCTGTTCCGGGCGCAGGAGATCAGCCGGTACGTCGTCGACGGGATCATCGACTGCGGGCTGACCGGGTACGACTGGATCGTCGAGAACGGGAACGAGGCGGACGTCGTCGAGGTGTGCGAGCTCGAGTACAGCCGGGCCACGAGCAACCCGATCAAGTGGGTGCTGGCGGTGCCGGAAGAGTCGGACCTGCAGAAGGCCGAGGACTTCGAGGGCAAGATCATCGCGACCGAGCTGGTGAAGACGACCCAGCGGTACTTCAAAGACAAGGGCGTCAACGTCACTGTCGAGTTCAGCTGGGGGACGACGGAGATCAAGGCCCGCCTGCTGGATGGGATCGTCGACTGCACCGAGACCGGCTCCAGCCTGCGGGCCAACAACCTGCGCATCGTCGACACGCTGCTCAAGAGCACGACGCGGTTCGTGGCGAGCAAGGCCGCGTGGTCCGACCCGGTCAAGCGCGAGAAGCTGGAGAACATCGCGATCCTCCTCCGCGGGGCGATCGACGCGCGCTCGAAAGTCGGCCTGAAGATGAACGTGCCCGAGGCGAAGCTCGCGGAGGTCGTGAGCTTCCTGCCGGCGGAGAAGAGCCCGACCGTCAGCCGCCTGGCCGACTCGGCGTGGGTCGCGGTCGAGGTGATCCTGGAAGAGAAGCAGGAGCGGGACCTGATCCCGCGCCTGAAGCGCGCGGGGGCGACGGGGATCTTCACGTACGCGCTGAACAAGCTCGTGCCGTAAGAGTGTAATCAGGGGTGCGAGGCCGCGTCCGGAGCGGGCGGGCGCTCCGGGTGCCATGCCGTCGCACCGCGCCGGTCGGCGTGATTCGCGGAGATCGGTAGCCGCGGGGCGTGGGCATGCCCCAGTTGCTTTCGATTGCGGGGCGCAGTTCGAGCGTATTCGTCGCGAGTTCGAATCCCTCTGGGGCATGCCCAAGCGAGCCGACAGCGCCACCGCGCGTACGTAGTCTTCCGGCGGCTCGCGAGGGCATGGCACCCGGAAAGCCCGCGGGTCGAACCGGGCCCTCAATCTTGCGCCCCTCCGGGCTTCCGATGTCGCGCCGCCCGCCCGCCGGGGTATAATCGGCGGTCTGTACCGCGCGCGGGTCCGGTCGTCGTTCGCGACCGGGTCGGACGCGGGCACCGAGGACGTACCCATGGGCCGAGTCCGAGCGGCAGTCGTGGCTGGGGTGGTGGCCGGGGCGCTGGCCGGCGGGTGTGGGTGCGCCGCGCCCAAGGCGACCGGAACGACCCCCGTCGCGACGACGGCGCCGGCGACGAAGCCTACGACCAACCCGTTCGCCCCCGCCGTCGCCTGGGTGCCGGACGAGAAGGCCCTGCTCACGCTCGACCAGATCACGCCCGCGCCAGTGCTGCCCAAGCCGCGCGGCCGATCGGCGGGCGGGTCTGCGCCGCTGGACGCGCTCCAGTGGTTCGCCCAGGCCCGCGCCGCGATGGCCGGCGGTCAGCGGCAGACCGCGATCAATTTGCTGGAGAAGGCCGTCTCGCTCGACCCGGATTCGCCCGAGTTGTACGAGGAACTGGGCCGGGCGTACGGCGGGCAGGAGAAGGCGACGTGGGCGTTCGAGCAGGCGCTCGAACTCGACCCCGGCGACGTCGACGTCCGCCAGCGGCTCGGCCGGAACTACCTGCTCAAGAACAAGCTGGATGAGGCGTTCCGGCACCTGCGGATCGCGACGCTGACGGACGGGTACAAGGACGACCCGGACGAGGCCGCCGTGGTCGACTTCTTCCTCGGCCGCGTGCTGCAGCGCAAGGGGTACGACCGCGCGGCGCTGGAGACGTACGCGCGCCTGGCCAAGCGGATCGAG
>DATHXE010000284.1:0-11520 GCA_035459845.1 Tepidisphaeraceae bacterium
TATCACGCCCTGCTCGCGCCCGACGGCCTGGCCGAGGGGGCGCTGCGGTGGGGCGTGACGCGGGAGGGCGAACTGCGGCTCGGCATCGCGCGGCGTTCCGGCAAGCCCGAGGAGCCGAAGTGGGAAGTGATCATGTCCGGAGCGGTCGTCACGCCCGAGCGGCTGGGGCGGTGGGCGATGCTGGCGTCGACGTTCGACGGGAAAGAGATCCGCCACTACGTGGACGGCGAGCTCGTGAAGGCGGGGGACGCGTTCTGCCCGTCGCCGGTGTCGATCGGCCCGGCCGACGTCGGCAACGGGCGCGGGCCCGAGCCGCGATTCGTCCGCGGGCGGATGGACGAATTGGCGATCGTCGGGCGGGCCCTGGCGGCGCGCGAGGTGAAGGAGTTGTACGATGCGGGCTGGCCGACGGACGCGCGGTGACGCGGACGGACTTCGGGTGCCATGCCCTCGCACCGCGCCACACGAACGATGTACGCGAATGAGCGTCGACGCGGGGCGTGGGCATGCCCCAGTGGCGCTCGACTCGAAATCAAGCACCAACGAGCGGCGTCTCGAACTCGAATGCACTTGGGGCATGCCCACGCGAGCCGATCGCGCATTTTCCCCGGCCAGAACATTCGGCGGCTCGCGAGGGCATGGCACCCGGACCGATCTGCGCTACGCGTGATAAGGTTTCTACCGCCGCCGACAATACTCGCGGTGCGAAACTCACTTCGACGCTCACGAGGAATCTCGATGTCTCACGCGCTCCGCCTGTTCGTCTGCTCCGTTGCGCTCGGCGCCGTTTGGTCCGCGGTCGGCCAGCAACCCGTGCCCGTCGGGAAGGGGTCATACGCCTCGGCCCCGCCCGCCGGCCTCGTCATGGACCGCAAGCGGAACGTGGACCAGGTCGCCGAGACGGAGAACCGGAAGCTGTACCTCGTCACGGACGACGGCCGGCCGATTCCGAGCAACAAGTGGTATCAGAACGTCATCTTCAACCAATACGGCACCGGCCTCTGGGCGATGCCGCACAAGGTCGATGCGACCGCCGAGGGGATCGAGGTCTTCTACCCGACGAAGTTCGACGGGGGCGGCACGCGGTCGATCGCCGAGTTCCCGCTGATCGTCACCGGCAAGGGTTTCAAGCCCCTCGACTCGCGGGCGAAGCAGTGGACGGACTGGACCGTCGCGTTCCGCATGTTCGAGTCGGAGCAGCGGTACTTCGACGTGACGCTGGGCGAGGGCATGCCGTACGTGTGGTGCGAGTTCAACGGCGTGCAGCCGGTGATTGCGCTGGGTAATGCCCAGGGCAAGGGTGGCCGGGGGAAGAGCGCGGCGCAATTCTTCGGCGCGGGTGGGGCCGCGGTGAAACTGCCGGTGACGGGCGACGCGCTGGGTCTGACGTACGAAGGGCGCTCGTACGCGGTCTACGCGCCGGACGGGACGAAGTTCGAGCAGGCCGGCGAGGGGATCGCCGTCACGTTCGCGGGCAAGGCGAGCTTTCTCGTCATCGCCCCCCTGCCGGCGACGAAGGACATCGACGTGTTCAGGCAGCACGCGTTCGCGGTGCCGCGGGATACGACGTTGTCGTGGAACTATGACCGCGCGGCCGGGACGATCGAGACGAAGTGGAAGGTGACCGCCGATCCGCTCAAGGGGAGTTCGAAGGCCGTGCTCCAGGGATTCCTGCCGCACCACTGGCGGGAAAACACGAGCGGGCAGACGTTCACGAACCTCACCTACACGACGATCCGCGGCCAGATGAAGCTCGCGGCGGGCGAGGAGTTCACGATCCGCTACCCCTTCAACGGGATCCTGCCCAACCTGCCGGCGCCGACCGGCGGTGGGTTCGACGGCGCGCGGATGACGAAGTACCTGGCGGACTACTTCGTCAACACCAACCGCAACCTCGGGGCCGACACTTACTGGGGCGGCAAGAGCCTCCAGCAGTTCGCACAGGCGGCGTTCATCGCCACCCAGACCAAGGACCCGGCCGCGCCCGCCATCGCGGCGAAAGTGCGGAAGGAACTCGAGAACTGGCTCACTTACACGCCGGGTGAGAAGGACCACTTCTTCGCCTACTACCCGCGACGAAAAGGCCTGGTCGGGTTCAACGTTTCCTACGGGTCGCAGCACTTCACCGACCACCACTTCCACCTCGGTTACTTCACGTTCGCCAGCGGCGTGCTCGGGCAGTTGCAGCCCGACTTTATTGAGCAGTACGGCGAGATGGCCCGGCTCGTCGCGAAGGAGTACGCGAACTATGACCGCAAGGACGCGCGCTTCCCGTTCCTCCGGACGTTCGACATCTGGCGCGGGCACTCGTTCGCGGACGGCAAAGGCTTCCCCGACGGGAACAACCAGGAGTCGACCGGCGAGGCCGTCAACAGTTGGGCCGGCCTGATCCTGCTCGGCGAAGCGGTGGGCGACGCGGAGATGACGGCCGCGGGCGTGATGGGCTACTCGTTCGAGACGCGGGCGACCGTCGAATACTGGTTCGACCCGCACGGCGACGTGTTCCCGCCGAGCTACCCGCACGAGGCCTGCGGCATGATCTGGTGCAACTCGATCGTCTGGGGCACGTGGTTCACCGCCAGCCCGGCGTGGATCTACGGCATCCAGTGGGTCCCGTCCGCCCCGCACGCCGCCTTCTACGACCGCGACCGCGCGCTGATCAAGCGCGCCCACGCCGACGCCATGCGCGAGCTCGAAGCGTTCGAGGCGCGCGAAGCTTCGAAGAAACCCGGCGCGACGAAGAAGCCCGCGACGATCAAAGCCCTGGGCGGCGAGCTCGCCAGCTACCACCTCGGGTTCCTGATGCACGCCGACCCGGCCCACGTCACCGAGCAGCTCGACACGCTCTGGGCCGAGCCCGGCGACAAGGTCGCCCACGACCCGTGGATGGCGAATGTTTATTACCAGGCCCACGCGCTCAAGGAGCTCGGCCGGGTCGACTTCGCGTGCCACGCGAGCAGCCCGACGGCGGCCGTCTACGTCAACGAGGCGACCAAGGCCCGCACGCTGGTCGCCTGGAACCCGACCGGGAAGCCTGCGACCGTCAACTTCTTCGACGGGAGCAAGCGGATCGGCACGCTGCAGACGCCGGCCGGCGGGATGACGCGCGGGTTGGCGGACAAATGACCTGAGCCCGTGATGCGCCCTCACCGGCCGTCACCAGCGACGACGATGTAGCGAATGCCAATGCCGCGATCCAGCATGATGCTCCGCCGTACGCTCACCCTTGCCCCCCTCGCGCTGCTCCTGGCGGCCTGGGCCGGCAGCTACAAATGGTCGGCCATGCTGGCGGTCCCGCCGTGGGTGGCGATCGTCGAAAAGGGCGCGGTGTACGCCGTTCGGGGGACCGCGGACGACACGCTGCACGTCGAGCCCGTGAACGAGGCGTGGGAAGAACAGGCCATTGCGGGCGAGACCGTCAACCGCTGGCTCCCGTACCGCAAGGTGGGGCCGTATCACATCGTCCCGCTGTGGCTGCCGGCGGCGCCGTTGGCGGTGCTGGCCTGGTGGGGGTGGGGACGACGGAGCAAGGGGCGCGGGTTCCCAATCGCACCGCGGTAGCGCGAGTGCCCGGCGCTCCCCTTCCCCGATTCCTTGATTCCCAAAAGTATTAATGTACCCGAGAGGGGTCGAACCTCTAACCTTCGGCTTCGGAGGCCGACGCTCTATCCAATTGAGCTACGGGTACTCGATTTCCCATCGCGAGTTGGGCCGGGCGGCCCGTCCGACGAGGGGGAGACGATCTTACCGGGTAGATCTGACGCTGTCCACGGGTCGGGGCGCGGCTCAAGCGTTGGCGTGATCGGCCGATAAACGGGATGGCGGTTCCCCCGCGCGGGTGCGGAGACCCCCGCTTGTCCGTAGTTCCGCCACGCCCTTAAGATGCCCGCCCCTTGCCCGACGACGACGTGATCAGCATCGCCACCCCCATCCCCACCCGAGCCCGCCACGGCCTGCCCGAGCGCGTCCGCCTGATGGGCATGCCGATCGATCCGGTCACGAATGCCCAGGCCGTCGCCCACATCGTCAGTTCGGCGACGGCGGGTCGCGGCGGGTGGGTCATTACGCCCAACCTCGACCAGCTCCGCCTCTACCACCACCGGCCCGAGCTACGCGGGATGTACGAACGTGCCGATCTGATCCTTGCCGACGGCATGCCCCTGCTCTGGGCGGCCAAGGTGCAGCAGACCCCCCTGCCCGAGCGCGTGGCGGGGTCGGAGTTGATCTACACCTTGTCCGAGGCGGCGGCGAAGGCGAAGCTGTCCGCCTACTTCCTCGGGGGCAACCCCGGCATGGCCGAGGGCGCCGGCGAGCGGCTGGCGCGCATGTACCCGGGCCTGCGCGTCGCCGGTCACCGCTGCCCGCCGATGGGGTTCGACAAGTCGGACGGGGAGATGGCCGCGATTGTCGAAGACGTGTCGGCCGCCCGGCCCGACATCGTCTACGTCGGCCTGGGCTTCCCGAAGCAGGAAAAGCTGATCGAGCGGATCCGCCACGCCGCCCCGCGCGCGTGGTTCCTCGGGATTGGCGTGAGCTTCAGCTTCGTGTGCGGCGAGGTGCAGCAGGCCCCGCGGTGGATGCGCCGCGTCGGGCTCGAGTGGGTGCACCGGATGGTGCAGGAGCCGGGCCGGCTGTTCCGCCGGTACGTGATCGAGGACATCCCGTTCGCGCTGCGCCTGATGGCGGACGTGACCGAGGCGCGGCGGCGGAACTGAGGGCGGGGAAACTCGAATGTCGAAACTCGAAGAACGAATCAACTCCGAATGACGAAGGTGGAATGACGAAACGGGCGGCGTTCCCGGATGCCGCCCGTTTCGTCATTCGACCTTCGAGATTCGTCATTGATTCGAATTTCGAGTTTCGACCTTCGTCATTTCGCACCGGGTCACTGCCGCGCCCTCGCGGTCGCCCTTGCGCGCTTGACACATCCCCGTGCAATCGTTGGAGTACCTCAACGGCTGCGGGCGCTCGGCGTATCCCATTTCGGGCGGCGCGCGTGCGGTTTCGCGGCCGCCCACTTCGTCCGTTCACCCCGTTCTCCAGAGGGCCAATCGCCATGTCACAGATCACGCGCAGGAAGCTTCTCAAGCGGTCGGCCGCCACCGGCGCGGCCGTCCTCATGCTCTCGTCCACCCAGGCCAAGCGGGTCTTCGGCGCCAACGACGAGCTCAAGGTCGCCGTCGTCGGGTTCGGCGGGCGCGGCAAGGAGCACATCGCCGCGTACTCGTCCCTGTCCGGGTGCAGCGTCACCGCCCTGTGCGACGCCGACCAGAACACGCTCGGCAAACAGGCCGAGTCGATGGACAAGAAGACCGGCGGGAAGATCGAGACCTACCTCGACGTCCGCAAGCTCCTCGAGAGCAAGAACGTCGACGCGATCGCGACCGCCACCCCCAACCACTGGCACTCGCTGATCACGATTTGGTCCTGCCAGGCCGGGAAGGACGTGTACGTCGAGAAGCCGATCAGCCACAACATCTACGAGGGCCGCAAGTGCGTCGAGGCGGCGGCGAAGTACAAGCGGGTCGTCCAGCACGGCACGCAGCGCCGCAGCGACAAGGGCTGGTACGAGGCGTTCGACTACATCCGCAAGGGCAACCTCGGGGCGGTCAAGTGGGTTAAGGGGTTCTGCTACAAGCCCCGCCCGTCGATCGGCAAGACCGAGGGCCCGCAGCCGATCCCGGCCGGCGTCAACTACGACCTCTGGTGCGGCCCGGCCCCGATGGAGCCGCTCCGCCGCAAGAAGCTCCACTACGACTGGCACTGGGTCTGGCCGACCGGCAACGGCGACATCGGCAATCAGGGCGTGCACGAGATGGACCTGTGCCGGTGGTTCGTCGGCAACAAGGAGCTCCCGGAGCGCGTGATGAGCTTCGGCGGGCGGTTCCTCGTCGACGACGACGCGACCACCCCGAACACGCTGGTCACCTACTACGACTACAAGCCGGTCCCCTTCATCTTCGAGGTGCGCGGGCTGCCGTCCAAGGCCCCGACCAACTTCGCCGACGGCAAGGTCTGGCCCCCGATGGACGCGTTCGGGAAGATCGTCCGCGTCGGCATGTGGATCCAGTGCGAGGACGGGTATTTCGCCGCCGGCGAGGGCGGCGGGTGGGCGTACGACAAGAAGGGCGAGAAGAAGCAGCAGTTCAAGCAACAGCTCGGCCGGTTCGGCCACCAGGAGAACTTCGTCAAGGCGTGCAAGAGCCGCAAGCCCGAGGACAACGTCGCCGACGCCGAGGTCGCCCACCTGTCGGCCGCCTGCTGCCACCTCGGGAACATCTCGTACCAGGTCGGCAAGGAGGTCCCCGCCGCCGACGCCCAGGCCGCCGTCAAGGGCAACGCCCAGATGGCCGAGGCGTACGAGCGGTTCTCCGACCACCTGGCCAAGAACACGTTCGACCCCAAGACGGGCAAGATCGTCGTCGGCCCGACGCTCACGCTCGACCCGAAGACCGAGCGGTTCACCGGCGAGTTCGCCGACGAGGCCAACAAGCACGTCAGCCGCGACTACCGCAAGCCGTACGTGGTGCCGGAGAACGTGTAAGGTTCTTCGACTCGGATCAATCGAGGGCGCCGCGGACGAGAGTCCGCGGCGTTCTTGTTTTCGCGAAGCGAACCCATGGGACGAGTTCCGTGGGCTTTCGGCCATCAATCGGATGTCGCGTCACGTTCGCGCCGGCGCGCGACGATGCGTAACCCGAGCATTAGCCCGCTCACGAACACCACCGCCGGCGCCTCCACCATCACCCACGCCGCCGGCATCCCCGCCTTCACGTCGATCAACAGCAGCGCGGCGGCGAACGCCAACTCGGCGCAGGCGACGTACGTGATGACCGGCCCGAACCGCCGGACGTCGGTCGACAGCACGAAGCACAATCCGCCGTGAATCGCGTACAGCGCCGACACGGTGCGCGCGAGGTACTCGAACATCGGCCCGTCCGGCGCCGCCCCCAACCCGAGCCGCGAGTGCACCGCGCCCATCCACCCCACCGGCATGAACACGGCCAGCAGCGCGGTGACGGTGACCGCGCCGTTCACGCGCAACACCCACGCGAGCGCCCGCTCGGCTCGCGGGACCGGCCGCCGTTCGCGGGTTCGCGGAAGCGGCGAGGTCATTCGGGGGCGACCTCGGGCAGAACCTCAATGACGGCCTCGCCCTTCACCCGCTCCCCGGCCTCCGTCCGTGCGACGAAGTACCACTTCATCCGCCACACTTCCAACCGCGCGTTTCCGCTCCAGTTCGTCGGGTCGACGTACGACTTGGCAGGTTCGAGCACCGCGCCCGGGCACGAGTACCAGTCGGAGAACTCGCCCGCGGTAAATGGCCTGCCCGTGAAGTTGGAAGAGACCCAGCGGCCGTCGCGCCACGACGACCCGCCGAATTCCTCGACCGTCAGGCGCCCCTTCAACGACCTGACGGACGTCGCATACGTCCAGGTGTACGCGTATCCGCTCCCCCCGCCGGGCCTGGCTGTGGCCGGGTTGGGCGAGTGTGTGACCGCGATGCCGACGGGAAGCGCCGCCAGTTCTCGTTCTTTCGGATCAAGCCCGTCCCCCCGGGTAGCGTCCCCCTTGGCGCCGGCGGGCGTGTCCCGGTCACGGCCCGCGTTGCCCATGGTCGCCCCGATCGCTCCGGCGTGTAGCCAGCTGAAAAGACGTCCCATCCGATCCTCCGTGGCGCCGGACGGCGATTCGCGACGTGTCGGACCAACCTGAAACAACCGGCGCGAGCCGGACTCCGTGTACTGCAGGCGTGCGATCGAACAGCTCCAAAATGACTGGCCACCGTCGAAGTTACGCAAATCCGAGTGCCGTCGCAACGGCCAACTTCCAATCGCGTTTCATCGCGATGGTAGGCCGTCGTTGCATCGGAGTGAGTAGATCGCGTATGTCGGTCGGCCCGTGATTCGGCGGGCGGATCAGACGGCTAGGGATCGGACCTCCGCGGACGGACCTGGGGCCCGTCGTGCGAGCGTCCTTCGGCGGACGGTGATTGGCGAGGCGGCGAAGGCCGGCCGCCGTCTCGATCGGGTCAAGGATTTCACGGACAAACGTTAATTTCCTCATGTCTGGCCGGAATCCGAGCGGTATTCTTTTGCCATATTCCGTCCGGGCCGCGAGTCGGCGGCCAAGTGCAGGTACCGTCCCGTCGACCGCGCGGGAACACCCTTCTGAAGGGCTCACTGATGCGCCACATCTTGACTTTGGTCGTACTGATCACGGTGTCCGTCTCGCAGGCGGTATCGGCCGAGCCGTCTGCGACCCCGACGGCGCCCCGGTCAGAGACACCCGCGGGCGGCGCCACGCCTGCGGTGCCGCCCCCGGCGGCCCAGCGGGCGCCGGAAGTCGCGCAGCCAAACCGCGCCCGGCCCAACATCGGCGGCGCACGCGGGGGCCGGCCGATCGTCCTCGGGCCCGACGACAAGCCGGCGTTTCCTGACCCGCCCGCCGGATTCGCCGCCCCGCGCGACGGCGTATCCCGCGGCAAGCTCGAAATGGTCGAGTACGACTCGAAGTCGGTCGGCACACGTCGGAAGTTGAACGTCTACACCCCGCCCGGTTACGCCGCGGGCAAGAAGTACCCGGTCCTCTACCTCCTGCACGGGATCGGCGGCGACGAGACCGAGTGGCAGCGGTTCGCCACCCCGAACGTCGTCCTCGACAACCTGATCGCCGACGGCAAGGCGGCGCCGATGATCGTCGTCATGCCCAACGGGCGGGCGCAGAAGGACGACCGGGCGGCCGGCGACGTGATGCGCAGCGCCCCGGCGTTCGCCAAATTCGAGGACGACCTGCTGAAAGACGTGATCCCGTTCGTCGAGAAGACGTACTCGGTGCAGGCCGACCGCGAGCACCGGGCGCTGGCCGGGTTGTCGATGGGCGGCGGGCAGTCGCTGAACTTCGGGCTCGGGCACCTCGACACGTTCGCCTGGGTCGGCGCGTTCTCGGCGGCGCCGAACACCCGCCCGGCCGCGCAGCTGCTGCCCGACCCCGCCGCCGCCAAGGAGAAACTCAAGCTCCTTTACCTGTCCTGCGGCAACAAGGACGGGCTGATCGGCGTCAGTCAGGGCGTGCAGCGGTACCTGAAGGAACACGAGGTGCCCCACGTCTGGCACGTCGACGCGAACGCGCACGACGCGACCCACTGGCGGAACAACCTCTACTTCTTCGCGCAGCGGATCTTCCGGTGACGGGGTGGTCGCGCGGCGCCCGCGTGGCGGCGGCTGGCCGTACGGAGCCTTCTCATCGGCCGATCACCACGTTCTCGAAGCGGGCCGTGGACGCGGCGGTCGTGTTCTTCGAGGTGACCGCCAGGCCGACCAGCGCGGTCTCCGGCATGGAGACGGCTTCCTCCGCCCCGACCTGAGTCCAGGTGAGGCCGTCGACGCTGTGGAAGCCCGCGCAACGCGACGAAGCTGGAGCAGTTCTCCGACGGCGCCAACAACTCGGCCACGTTCAACAGCAACGCCAACGATTACGTGCTCGCCACGTTCACGGCCGACGCGACCACACAGGACATACGCGTGGTTAACGTCTCGGCCGTCTCGGGGAAGGATCTCAACGCATACGTGCTGCGCGCCGTCCCCGAACCCAGGGCGGTCGCCGTCATCGGTCTGGGCGCCCTGACCCTGGCCGGTCGCCGACGTCGCTCCGCGTAGCAGTCACTCGCCCGCTCGTCCGCCGCCGGCCGTTCCGACGTCTCGGACGCGATCGCCGCACACCGCGAGTTGCCCCCGCTGCTCCACGACCTGGCCGTGCGGCTCGGGCCGGTGGTACGGTTCCACGCGCTCTCGGTAGTGCTGCACGATGCGCCGACCGAGACAATGCGCCTGCCCGTGCACGGGGCCGCCGGTCCGGTCTCACCCGACCCTGTGATCGTCCTGGGGGTGGACGACGACCCGGCGGGGTTGGTCTGGCGCTCCCAGCAGCCGCTGATCACCAACAACCTGGGCGAGCTGGGTCGCTGGCCGCGGTTGGTGGAGCGCGTGCGGCCGTACGGGGTCCAGAGCCTCTGCTGGTTGCCCCTGACGACGGCCCGGCGGCGGCTGGGCGCGCTCGTGTTCACGTGCCGGGAGCCGGCGGCATACGCCGCGAGGTCGACCAGTGGACCTGGCCCGGCCGGAAGCCTGCTCCGCGTCGCCCGAGGGTTAGCGGCCAGGTGCTGGGCCGAGGATCGTTCCGCGCGCGGGAAGCGGGCGCGAGACGGTCATGCCCCAGCCGTCGGCCTTACGCTGGGCGACGTGCAGTTCGGACTTGGTAATCCGGACGACCAGGAAGTCGCCGCTCTGGCTGTCCGGGCGAGCGGTCGAACCGCTGCTGATCACGGGCATGCCGTTCCAGTCGTAGGTGTAGGCGCCGTGCGAGTGGCCGTGGATCAGAATCGCGCGGAAGCCTTTGAGCGCGTCGGCGGCGCGGGCCTTGGCGGCGTCGGTCCACCAGTCGGCCATGCCGCCGGCGTAGCAGTAGTGGTGGAAGACGACGACGACCTTGTCGGTGCCGGCGACGTGCTTGGCGAGCGTTTCCTTGAGGAAGTCGAGCGCGTTTTCCGGGTGGTGGTTGGGCGGGCCGACGGTCGCGTCGGCCGAGTCGGTGCCGGGGAACAGGTTGAGTTGGACGAAGTGGACGTGATTCCACTCCCACGAGTAGTGGAAGCCGTTGGCCGAGATGGCGGTCAGGCCGAGGCGCTTGGGGTTGCGCTCCTTGATTCCGGCCCGGGAGACGCTCTTGCCGGTCATGCCGTCGTGGTTGCCGAACCCTTCGAAAACGGGGAAGGCGAGGCGGCCGTCGGCGCCGGTCAGGCCATAGTCCTTCACGAACTCGGCCCACGCGGGCGGCGCCGTCTTGGGCTCGAAACCCTTGTCGAGCAAGTCGCCAGTCAGCACCACGCCGCGCGGCGTCTTGACGATGCCGCCGCCCGCCTGCTTGGGCATCTCCGTCCCGGGGAGCCAGTTCATCTGGTCGATGACGGCGCGGTTGAGGGCGGCGTTGTTGCCCAGGCCGTAGTGGGTGTCGGAGCCGACGAAGAACGTGACCTCGTCGGGCGTGGGGGCGTCGGCGGTGCGGAAGGCCCAGACGTCGCCGGGCGCGGCGGGGATGGCGGGGCCGTTATCCTGGGCGACGCGCCAGTAGTACACGGTACCGGGGGCGAAGCGGTCGACCGGCGGGACCGCGGTGTTGGCTTTGGCGTCGAGCTTTGCGGAGGCAGCGGCGCCAGATGTGACGGCCGATCGGTCCGTGCCGAAGTAGAGGGTCTGCGCGACGGCGTAGCGGCCGGCGGTCCAGGTCAGTTTCAGGCCGTCGGCGGGCGCGCCGGCGACGCGGTCGCGCGGGGCGGGGGCGGTCGCGGGACCGCCGTCGGTCGTCAGTCGCCAGACGGGCCCATTGTTGATCACGGTCCCGTCGGCCGCGAGTTGGTCGACGCGCCAGAAGTACGTCCGGCCCGGCGCTAGCGCCTTGGGGCGGTACTCGGCGGCGTCGACGCGGTCGGCGGGCGTCTGGTCGGACGCGGCGGCGGCCCGG
>DATHXE010000285.1:0-20864 GCA_035459845.1 Tepidisphaeraceae bacterium
TGCTGGAAGCAACCGGGCCACGCGTGAAGATCATCCACATCGCCGTCAAACAGCTGCGCCGTGCCGTATTCCCCGCTCTGGCCGCTTTGGTGGCGCCGGCCGTCGCACTCGCGCAACCGGCGCCCGCGCCGGGGGGTGGCGCGCCCGCCGTGCCGCCGCGCACGCCCAGCGCGACCGCGCCCGCCGCCTCCCGCCCGACGACCGCCCCGCTGGGCGCCACCGAAAAGCTCCGCGGCCGGCTCATCGAAGAGGTCCGCGTCGTCGGTAACCGCACGATCCCGGCCGCCGTCGTCAGCAACCTGATCCGCACGCGCGAGGGCGCCAAGTTCGACCCGGCCACCGTCGACGAGGACTACCAGCTGGTCTACGCCCTGCGCAAGTTCGCCAACATCAAGCCCAAGGTCGAGCCGACCGAGACGGGCGTGATCGTCGTGTTCGAGGTCGAGGAGCAGCCGCAGGTCACCGCCGTCGTGTTCCGCGGGAACCGCGCCGTCGAGACCGAAACGCTCGCCCAGGCCGTCGACATCCGCTCCGGCGAATCGATCGACCGGTCGCGGATCAACGCCGCCCGCGGCTCCATCGAGCGCATCTACCGCGACCGCAACCACCCGTTCGCCCACGCCGAGCTCGACGAAAAGGCGCTCGCCGACGGGACCGTCCTGTTCGCGATCACGGAGGGCCCCAGCGTCCGCGTCCGCAAGATCGAGACGATCGGGAACCGGTCGTTCTCCGAGGACAAGCTCACCGACCAGATCAAGACCCGCCACTGGCTGTGGTTCTTCCGGCCCGGCACCTACGACCCCGAGCAGATCGAGGACGACGTCGCCTCGATCCGCCGGTTCTACGAGGAGCACGGGTTCTTCGACGTGCGCGTCGGCCGAAAGCTCGCCTGGTCCGCGGACCAGTCCGAGGTGCAGGTCTCGTTCGTGATCGACGAGGGCGTGCGCTACAAGATCGACACCGTCACGTTCCGCGGCAACGCGTCGGTGCCCGAGGCCGAGATCCGCAAGCAGATCAAGCTCGTCGAGGGGCGGTTCTGGGACACCGACGCGCTCAAGCGCGACGTCCGCCTGATCGTCAAGGCCTACAGCCCGCTCGGCTTCATCTACCAGCCCAACGAGCAAGACCCGGCGGTCGCGCGGAACTACCTGCAGATCCGGCCCGAGCCGGTGCTCCGGCGCGAGGCCGGCACGGTCGGCCTCGTTTACGAAATTTCCGAGGGCAAGCCGTACCGGGTGGACCGGGTGCGCGTCCGCGGGAACGAGCGCGTGCAGGACAAGGTGTTCCTGCGCGAGCTGCGCGTCGTCCCGGGGCAGTTGTACAACGCCGGCGAGCTGCAGGACGCGGTCGACCGGATGAAGGCGACGCGGCTCGTGTCGGGCGTGACGATCACCCCGATCGGCGACGCCCCGGACTCGCGCGACCTGCTCGTCGAGGTGCAGGAGACGCAGACGGCGTTCTTCCTGATCGGGGCCGGCCTGACGTCCAACGCGGGCGTGCTCGGCAACATCTCGTACGAGCAGCGGAACTTCGACATCTCCAACGTGCCCGACTCGTGGGACGAGCTCTTCAGCCGCAAGGCGTTCACCGGGGCGGGCCAGTACTTCCGCATCCTCGTCGAGCCGGGCACCGAGCAGACGCGGGCCCGGATCACATTCGAGGAGCCCTGGATCTTCGACCAGCCGTTCTCGTTCCGGACCGATTTGTACTACTCGACCAGGCAGCGCGAGGAGTGGGACGAGACGCGGGCGGGCCTGACGCTGACGCTCGGCCACCGGTTCAACAACCAGTGGTCGGGGCGGGCGACGCTCCGCGGGGAGGACGTGTACGTGCACGCGATCGAGGACCCGTTCCGGCGGGCCCCGGAGGTCGTCGCGAGCAAGGGGCACACGACGCTGACGTCGCTGGGCCTGGCCGTCCGCCGCGACACCACCGACAGCCGCCTCTTCCCGACCGCCGGGTCGCAGACCGACTTCGCGTACGAGTACGTCGGGGCGATGGGGGGCGACCACCACTTCCACAAGTTCACGCTCGGCTGGAACTACTACCAGACCGTCAACGAAGACCTGCTGGACCGGCGGACGGTGCTGTCGTACCGCGTCGACGCCGGGTACATCGCCGGCGACGCGCCGTTCTTCGAGCGGTTCTACGGCGGCGGCCTCGGGTCGATCCGCGGGTTCCGCTACCGCGGCGTCAGCCCCCGCCAGGGCCCGGAGGACGACCCGATCGGCGGCGAGTTCTCGCTCACCGGGTCGGTGGAGTTGAACTTCCCCGTCGCCGGTGAGATGCTCCGCGGCGTCGTGTTCGTCGACGCCGGGACCGTCGAGTCCGAGTTCAAGCTCGGGACGATCCGGTCGGCGGTCGGCGTTGGCATCCGGCTGACGCTCCCGCTCTTCGGGCAGGTGCCGATCGCGCTCGACGTCGCCTTCCCGATCACCAAGGACGACCAGGACGACACGCGGTACTTCAGCTTCTCGCTCGGCTTCGTCCAGTGACCGCCCTGGCAACTCGCAACTCATCACTCGCAACTAATCAACGAAAGGAACCCGCCATGCTGTCTCGCCGTTCGCTGTCGACGTTCGCCCTCGCCCTGGTCGCCGCCGTCCTGCCCGCGGGGATCGCCGCCGCCCAGGGGTCGCCCACGATCGGGGTCGTCAACCCGGCCCGCGTGTTCAACGAGATGCAGGAGACCGTCGACCTCAAGCAGAAGCTCGCCGGCGACCGCCAGGCGATCGAGAACGAGGAGAAGGCCCGCGTGAACGACGTCGAGGAGGCCCGCAAGGCCGCCCGACTGTTCAACCCGGGCACCGCCGAGTTCAAGGCCAAGAACAACGAGTTCATGACCAAGGCGATCGCCCTGCAGACCTGGCGCGAGCTGACCAAGGCCGACCTCGCCCGCCAGCAGAAGACGCAGATGAAGGACCTGTTCACCAAGATCGAGAGCGCGACCAAGGACGTCGCCAAGATGAAGAAGATCGACCTGGTCCTGGTCGACCAGCGCGCCGACCTGCCCGAGGACCTGGAGCAGATCAACGTCGACCAGCTCCGCGCCCTGATCAACCAGCGGACGATCCTCCACGCCGACCCCAAGCTCGACATCAGCGGGGACGTGATCAGCGTCCTCAACGCGCAGTACAAGAACCGCAAGTAACGCGTGCGCCGCACGACCAACACGAACGGACCGGACGGGTATCGTCCGGTCCGTTTTCGTTTCCGGTGGCGCTTCGTGGCATGGGTACCGCCGTGAGGCGATACCCGTGTACAGCGCCGATCGGCGAGACGCGCGAGTTCTCAAGCTGCGCCTTACACGGGTATCGCCCTGCGGGCGGTACCCATGCCACATGGCGATACCCGTGTCCGGCGTTCGACGCGTTCCCCTGCGGGCGGCGCTGTCGCTTGCCCTTCGGGTCGCGGCTAAACTGGGCGTTTCCGACTGACTCACCCTTTCCTTCCGACCCCACCATGCTCACCCTCGCGCAAATCGCCGCCCTCTTGAACGTAGCGCCGCCACCCGGTGCGGACCAAGTGCAGATCGCCGGCGCCGGCACGCTCGCCGAGGCCGGGCCCACCCAGATCTCGTTCCTCGGCGATAAGCGCTTCGTGAAGGACTTCGCCACGACGCGCGCCGGCGCGGTCATCGTCCAGGCAAAGATCGACATCCCGCCCGACGCCGCCCGGCCCGTCCTCCGCGTCGACAACGCCGACCTCGCCATGGCCAAGGTGCTCGAGGCGTTCGCCCCGCCGATCGCCCGCCCCGCGCCCGGCGTCCACCCGTCCGCCCAGGTCGACCCGACCGCCGTCATCGCCGACGGCGTCCGCATCGGGCCCAACGTCTTCGTCGGCGCCCGCGCGACCGTCGGCGCCCGCACCGTGCTCCACCCGGGCGTGTGCGTCGGCGACGACACCCTCCTCGGCGACGACGTCGAGCTCTTTCCCAACGTCGTCGTCCGCGAGCGCTGCACCCTCGGCAATCGCGTCGTCGTCCACGCCGGGTCAGTGATCGGGTCCGACGGCTTCGGTTACCGGTGGGATGGGTCCAAACACGCCAAGCTCCCCCAAATCGGCACCGTCGTCATCGAGGACGACGTCGAGATCGGCTCCTGCACCTGTGTCGACCGCGCCAAGTTCTCCGAGACCCGCGTCGGCCGGGGCAGCAAGATCGACAACCTCGTGCAGGTCGCGCACAACGTCGTCATGGGCCCGCACTGCATCGTCGCCGGACAGGCCGGCATGGCCGGGTCGGTCACGATGGGCGCGGGCGTCATGCTCGGCGGGCAGTGCGCCGTCCGCGACCACGTCCACATGGCCGACGGGTCGATGCTCGCCGCGTGCTCGGGCGCGATGGACGACGTCGCCCCCAAGCAGTTCGTCTCCGGCCTCCCCGCGATCCCCCACCGCCAGATGCTCCGCGAGCAGGCCGCGCTCCGCCACGTGCCGGAGTTGCGGGCCGAGATCAAGAAACTCCAAGACGAACTGGCGGAGATCCGGAAGCGGCTTCCGAGCTAACGAGATCCAGTGGTACGTGCGCCGCCGTTTAGCCGCGACCCGAAGGGCAAGCGACAGCGCCGCCCGCAGGGGAACGGTTCGTGCGATCGGGCGTTGTCCACGGGTATCGCCCTACGGGCGGTACCCATGCCACGAAACGAAAAAAGGACGCGGCCGGCGCTCGGGGCGCCGGCCGCGTCCGCTCATATCACCTGCCAAACCACTTAGCGCCCGATCGACGCCTGCCGCCCGGCCTTCTCCTTGGCCTCGCGCTCCTTGGCCTCCTCGGCCAGGCGCTGCTTGCGGCTCATGTCGCCCGACTTCGCCGCCGCCGCCGCGGCCTCCTCCGCCAGGCGCTGCTTGCGGCTCATGTCGACCGCCGCCGCGGTCGGCGCCACCGGGGCGACCGTCTTGACGTTCGTCACGTTCGTGCTGTTCACCACGTTCGTGCTGCTCGCGTTCTTCACGTTCGAGACGTTGGTCACGTTCGTGACGTTCGTGACGTTGGTCACGTTGGTCACGTTCGTCTTGGCCGCCGGGCGGGCGACGAACGTCGAGTAGTTCGGCTTGCGGTTCTCGCGGACCGCGACCTCGCGCTCCTGCCGCTCGCGGACGTACACGTCGCGCTCGACCACGACCCGCTCGGCGACGCGCTTGCGCGTGTCGAAGTTGACGTTCAGCTCGAACGCCTCCACGTCGCGGACGCGGTCGACCTCGCGCACCCGGGCGACCTCGCGGGCCCGGCCGATCGTCACGACGTCGTTGCACTCGTTGATCCGGACGTAAACCTCGGCCGGGTGGGCCCGCCAGTACGCCACGTCCCGCACGTACATCCGCCGCAGCTCGTCGGGGTTGTGCCGGTGCCGCTCGAACAGGTTGACGTCGATGTTGAACCCGCACGTGCGGAAGTCGAACCGCCCGCCGACGATCACGTCGCGGTGGCAGACCCACATCGCCTCGTCGCGCGCCGCCAGGGCGGCGTACAGCTCCTCGCTCGCATCGGTCAGCCGCCGGCGGGCCCCGTACACCGCCTCGTGTGCGACCTCCAGGTCCGCCCGGATCCGCCCGGCGCGGTCCGCCGCCGCCGCCAGCCGCCCCTTGAGATCGTCCACGTTCCCCACCGGCCCGACCTGCGCCTTGACGCGCTCCAGGTTGCCGGTCGCCAGCGCCACGTCGGCCCTGGCGAACTCGACCCCGCCCTTGGCCTTGAACAGGCGGGCGTCGGCCTCGTACGGGTCGCCGTTGCCGCGGCGGCAGTGTTCCTGGTGGGCCAGCGCCTCGCCGACGCGCCGCTCGGCGGCGTCGAGCGCGCCGCGGGCCGCGTCGAGGTCGCGCATCGCGCCGCCGATCTTCGCCCGGGCCGCCGCCCACGCCCCTTCGCGCTCGTCGATCTCGCGCCGCAGGCCGCCGATCAGGCGCTCCTGGTCGTCCAGCGCGATGGCGATCTCGCCCTCGCGGGCCCGCGCCGCCTCCAGCGCCTCGGACGCCCGGTACTCTTCCTTCTGCGCGATGCGCAGGCGGAGGTCGGCGTCGTACAGGCCCTTGCGCGGGCCGACCGTCCACTCCTCGACGACGACGCGCCGCTCCTCGACGATCACCGGCCGGGGCCGCGGGGGCTCGCCGATCCGGATGCCGATGTTGATGTCCGCGTTCGCCGCGCTCCCGCCGACCAGCGACAGGGCGCCGACCGCCGCCGCAATCCAGTTCCGACCCGTGTTCGTCCGGTTGTTCATGCTCGTGTGTCCTCTCCGCGGCGCGCCCGAACTCCGCCCTGCCGACCGGCCCCCGCGGGGCCACCCTCGGCGTCGAAGTCGCGTGCCGTTACAACTCGCCGGGCGTCGCGCCGGGGGCGGAATCGGACATGCCGTCCGTGCCGCCGGTAACGCCTGACACGAGGCTCATCGGCATTGCCAGCGGCCGGATTCGTGGACGTGCGGGCGCGCCGCCGAGATTTGTCCGCGGATCGCGCGGATCGTTCCGTCTGTGACGGCTGGGTCACCGGGGGTCCGATTAATTCGTCAGGAACTCGCCGACGGCGGCACGGCGGAACGCGGGACATCCCCACACGCCGCGCGTCCGCTTTGCTCCACTCCACCGCCGATGTACAACCCCGCCATGCGAACCCTTGCCGCCGCGTTGATCGCACTACTCGCGCTTCCCGTCGTCGCCGAATTCAGGATCACCACCGTCGCCGGGACCGGCGCCAAGGGCTTCTCCGGCGACGGCGGGCCTGCCGAGAAGGCTCAGGTCAACAACCCGTTCGGCCTGGTCCGCGGGCCGGACGGCGCGCTCTACGTCTGCGACACCGACAACCACGTGATGCGCAGGATCGACAAGGCCGGCGTGATCACGACCGTCGCCGGCACGCCCGGGAAGAAGGGCTTCGCGGGCGACGGCGGCCCGGCGACCGCCGCGCTGATGAACGAGCCGTACGAGGTGCGGTTCGACGCGGCCGGCAACATGCTCGTCGTCGAGCGCCTGAACCACTGCGTCCGCAAGATCGACGCGAAGACCGGCGTGATCTCGACGATTGCCGGGACCGGCGGAAAGGTCGGCTTCGGCGGCGACGGCGGGCCGGCGACCGCCGCGCTCATGAGTCAGCCCCACAGCATCGGCCTCGACCCCGCCGGCGACCTTTACGTCTGCGACATCGTCAACCACCGCATCCGCAAGGTCGACATGAAGACCGGCGTGATCACCACGTTCGGGGGCACCGGCGAGAAAAAGACCGCGGCCGACGGCGCCAAGATCGACGGCGCCCCCCTGTTCGGCCCGCGCGCGATAGACTTCGACAAGAATGGCGACATGTGGCTCGCCCTCCGCGAGGGCAACGCCGTCTACCGCATCGACATGAAGGCCCGCACGCTCCACCACGTCGCCGGCACGGGCAAGAAGGGCTTTACCGGCAACGGCGGCCCCGCGAAGCAGGCGACGCTCTCCGGGCCCAAGGGCGTGTCAATCGCCCCCGGCGGCAACGTCTATTTGGCCGACACCGAGAGCCACAGCGTCCGCATGATCGACCTCAAGACGGGCAAGCTCGAACTGATCGCCGGCACCGGGGAGAAGGGTGACGGGCCCGGCGACGGCGACCCGCTCAAGTGCAAGATGGCCCGCCCGCACGGGGTGTTCGTCGACGCGGACGGCGCGGTGTACGTCGGGGACAGCGAGGCGCACCGGGTGAGGGTGATCAGGTAGGCGCGGCGCATCGTTCGCGCCACGCGCGTCACCGTGCCATCCGCAACGCCCGTCCCACGTCGATGCGGTACCGGCACTTGTGCCGCTCGCCGCGGTCGTACAGCGGGTGGCCTGCCGGGAGCGGGACGACGTCGACGAGCAGGCCGCCCAGGCGTTCGCACGTGCGGCGCGAGGCGACGTTCTCGGGATTGCAGGTGATCCAGACGGGGTCGACGCCGTGCCGGCGGGCCAGCGGGAGGATCAGGCGGACGGCGCGCTCGGCCAGGCGGCGACCGCGGGCGGCGGGGTAGACGCTGTACCCGACGTGGCCGAGGTACGTTTCGAGGTTGTGCGTGTGCCCGATGCGCAGGCTGACGCCGCCGGCCATCGGGACGGGCGGGTCGAACCCGAAGACGGGGCGGAGGCGCATCCAGAACGCGTACGCCGGGACGAGCCCGCGCGTCTCGTCGGGGGCGTGCCGGCCGCCGGGGAACTCGCGCACGTACCGCGCGAATTGCTCGCGGCCGACCTCGGCGTCCCTGGGCGAGACGGCGCGGGTGAGCGGGTGACCGGCCGCCGCGACCATCCCGTCGACCCACCGCTCGTGCGGCGCGACGAGCTCGAGCTCGCCGTCGATCAGGGGACCGGGATCGATGAAGCGGAAGGACATGCAATGCCCGGCACGATCTTGTTTAGCCGCGACCCGTAGGGCAAGCGAAGCGCCGCCCGGAGGGGAGCGCGCGGTGCGGGAACGAGCACAGAACACGGGTAAGGCCTCACAGCCGTACCCATGCCACGTAGTTCAGGTGCGCCTCACGCATTGTGCGAGCGCGCCTCCTCCCTGACCAGCACAATTCTCCAACCAAACGAACGACCCACGGGACGCGGGTCCCGTGGGTCGGTGAATTCGTTCTCAGATCAGAGGCGCTCGTTCAGCGCGCCGTGCGGACGGTGCGCGATTGCGCCGCGTCCGATCCGGTCAGCCAGCCCTTGCCGAACAGGTCGTTGCCGGCGAGGAACATCGCCAGGCAGGCGCCGACGACGACCAGGAACGAGGAGAAGACCAGGACGGTATAGACGTTGTTCGTCGGCTTGACGATGACGGTGTCGGAGGTGCCGATGCGGGACATGGTTGATCTCCAGTCTGTTCAGGTCTGATTCGATCGCGAATATCGACCGCGGGCGGGCAGCCCGGGTCTTACTGGAGCTGAGTCTTGACCTGGTCGCCGGCCTTGACCTTGTCGACGCCCGGGCCCTCGAGCACGCCCGCGGCCTCGGTCGGCTCGGTCGACTGGATGGTCAGGTAGCCAAGGAACTGGTCGTTGTTATGGACATTGAACCGCATGCCGCGGGTCACGTTGTCCTTGGAGCCGATCGAGATCGACGCCCACGGCTTGTTGCCGGCGAGGAAGACGTTGTGGACCACGCCCTCGAGCGACGGGGTGCCGGCGGTCGTGCGGACGGGGAGCGAGTCGATGTTCGAGAACCCGGCGTCGGCGATCCGCTTGCGGAGCACGTCGAGGTCGGCCGACGCGCGGGCGGCGCGCTCCTCGGCGAGCTTGCGGGCCCGCTCGGTCGCCTCGACCTTGGCCAGGGCGTCGGTCAGCTGCGTGTTCAGGCCGTGACGCTCTTCGACCAGCTTGTCGCGGACGGCGCGGAGCTCGGTCACCTGCGTGTTGGCGGCGACGATCTGCTGCTGCAGGCCGGTCGCCTGGGCGGTCAGGGTCTGGACGACCACGTCGGCGGCCGCCTTGTCCTTCTTGACCCCCTCGATCTCCTGCTTCTGCTGCGCGATCACGCCATCCAAGGCGCTCTTCTCGCCCTGCAGCGTCGTGTACCGCGTGTTGGCGACCGTCCGCTCCTCGTTCCGGGCGGCGATCTCCTTGCTCAATTGCTTCTCGACGTCGGTCCGGAGGGCGAACTCCTTGTCCTTCTCGGTCTGCGCCGCTTCGGCCGTCGCCCGGAAGTGCTCGACCTTGTTGACGAAGACGACGACGCCGGCCGACAGGAGGAGTGAAGTAACGACCAGGAGTACGATGCCGATCTTCGTAAGAGCGCTCAAGTGTGGCTCCTTGGACTGGGGGGTCCGTCAGTGGTGTGCGTCCGTGGTGCGACCGACCGTGGTGATGGGGGGCAGTGGGCCGGAGTGTCCGAGCCGATGAACCGCGCGACGTGCGTCGCGAACCGGGTGATCGAGCCTGCGTTCCTCTTTGCCTACCGCCTTGGTGCAATCGTAGTTTTGGCGTCCGATCTGTCAAGGTGGAATGGAGTTACAGACAGGTCGGCGGGCGCTTATCGGGCCGGGCGTTGGTGAGCCAGCAGGCGCGGGCCTGCAGAACCGCGTGAAGTGCCGCGAATTTGGAGGTCCGGGTCAGTTTCCGGAGGCCGCGGCGCTTGGCGCCTGGAGCTGGAGGATCGCCTGGGCGGCCGCGAGGCGCACGGGCGCGTTTTCGCGATCCTTGAGCAGCTCGGCCAGCATCGACTGGGCGTCGGTCCGCCCCATCGACCCCAGCGCGAGCGCGGCGAGGAACCGCTGGCGGGGGTCCTTGCTCTTCGTGCCCGCGGCGGCGATCGCGTAACCCATGTCGGACCCCAGCATGCCGGCGGCACGGGCCGCGACGAGCTGCGCCTCGACGTGCGGGGCGATCAGGGCGGCCCGCACGTGGCCGAGCACCCGGCGGTCGCGCGGCGCCGCCAGCCCGAGCAGCGACACGCACTGGAGGTCGGCGTAGCCGCTGGTGGCGCCGGCGATCAGCGTAACCATCCCGTCTTCCTGGCCTAGGCGCCAGAGCGCCTCGGCGGCCTGCAGGCGCACGCCGGGCTCGGCGTCGCGGAGCATCGGCCGGAGGACGCGGGTCGCGGTCGGCTCGCCGAGCATGCCCAGCGCGACGGCGGTCGCGCCGCGCACGTCGCGCGAGGGGTCGCTCGCGGTCGCCTGGAGGTCCTTCGAATACCGCGTGTCGCCCAGACGGTGCAGGGCGAACCGCACGGCCACGCCGACGAGCGGGTCCGGGTCGTTGAGGATCCGGCGGAGCTCGTCGGCGGCGTCGTGGAGGCGGAGTTGCCCGATCGCCATCGCGGCGGCAAACCGGGCCGGCGCCTGAGGACTTCGGAGGGCGGCGACGAATGTCGTCCGCCCGGCCGCGCCGGACGTCGTCTGCAGCACTTCCAGGGCGTTGCATTTGAGGACCGGGTCGGCGGACTCGAGCGCCGCGTCGAGCTCGCGCTGCGCGGCCGCCACGTGGGCGGGGTCGAGCCGCTCGGCGCGCACGGGCGGCGGTGCGGGCGGTTCCGCCGGCGCCGGCATCTGACGCTCGGTCCACTTGGGCGCCCCGCCGCGCTGCTGCGCGGGGGGCGTACAGGCGGACACGGTCGCGGCCAACAACACCATCAGGGTCGGTTTCGTCATGGCTATCACAGGTCAGAGTTCGAGCAGTTGTTTGGCGCAGGCGCCGTCCCGGAGTTATCGACCCACCCCCGCCGACTTCTTCCGATTCTTTCGCGCTCCCCACCACCGGCCTAGCCCGACCATGGTCATCGCTGCGGTGCCCAAACCGCACCCGTACGCGAACAGGTCGCCGAACAGCGTGTAAAACGTGATTCGGGAGTCGATCCTCAACTGCGCCGTCGCCACCCCCTCCTGGCCGGCGGGCAACTGCGCCGTGATTCGCCCCACGGGGTCGATAAACGCCGAAACACCCGTGTTGACCGACCGGGCCGTCGGCGCGCGGTTCTCGATCGACCGGAACACCGCGATCTGCAGGTGCTGCTGCATCTGGTGCTGCCGGAACCACCCGTCGTTGGTGATGTTGATGATCAGGTCGGCCCGCTTGGCCGAGCCCGCGTCCGGCCGGAACATCCGCGCGACCAGGGCCGAGTCCACGTCCTCGAAGCAGATCGGCGCGACGAAGGTGTACTGCCCGGATTTGGCCTTGAGCGGAAAGCGCGTGATCTGCCGGCCCGGGTTAAGCGTGTAGAAGTCGCCGCCGTACGGGTTGAACAGGTTGAAGAACTTGTACAGCAGCGGGATGGACGTCTTGAACGGGATGAACTCGCCGAACGGGACGAGGTGGATCTTGTCGTACCGCTCGGGGTGGAGCGCCCCGTCGGGCTTGACCAGCCAGGCGCTGTTGAACCGCCGGGCCAGCGGGTAATCGCCGACGCCCGGCCGGAGGTTGCCGGCGGCGTCCAAGTCCGGCTCGTACGTCACGCACCCGACGACGATCGCCACGCCGTGTTTCTTCGCCAACTCCTGCGTGAGGTCGCGCGCCTCGGTGAAGAATGCGCCCAGGATCCGCCACGCCGCATTCCGCTGGGCGTCCGGCACGCCCTCCTGCCGCAATTTGGCGAGGAACGGCTCGTCGCCGACCGGGGGCATCATCGTCTCGGACCACGCGACGAGGTCGACGTCTTTATGCCGCTCCAGCGCCTCGCGCGTGGCGCGGAGGTGGAAGATCGCCAGGTCGCGCATCGTCACGCCCTTCGCCCCCGTCGCCGATTGAGGGTAGTTGGGCTGCACGACCAGCACCGTCGGCCCGGGGGAGCCCGTCGCCTGGCCCATGCGGAAGATGCCGTACCCGAGCACCGCGGCGAGCGTGACCGCCGTCACCCCGATCGGCGCGATCAGCGACCGCCAGTCGAACCGCCGCAGAAGCAGCAGCGCGACGAGCACGTTGACCATCACCACCCAGAACCCCACCCCGTACGCGCTCGCCAGGTCCGCGACCTGGCACATCGCCAGCGCCGACGTCTGCGTGTGCCCGATGTAGAGCCACGGCAACCCGGTGAACAGCGTCCCGCGCACCCACTCCATGCCGATCCAAACGACCGGCACGATGACCAGCGCCATCAACCCCCTGTTCATCTTGTCGCCGGCGGACGCGCGTCTTCCCGCTTTGGACATCACCCCGCTCAAGATCAAACCCGCGACCGGAAAGTACAACCCCAGGTACGCGACTAAGCCGGCTGCCCCCGCGGCCGACACCCCGATGATCCACCACATGTTGACGCCGAAGAACAGGACGCCGATCAGCCAATTCCACCCGAACAGCACACGCTTGCTGCGGGCGGTCGCCACGATCATCAGCCAGGGAACCAAACCCACCCAGGCGAGGTAGAATTGGTTGAACGGCGCGAACGCCAGCGTGAGACAGATGACGCTGGCCAATGACAATCCCAGCCGCGGGAGCAGGCGCTCGATCGGGGGCCGTACCGGCTTGGGCACCTTCAACTTCTGCGGCTCGGGATCGTTCGGCGGACGATATTCGAGCGCGGTGCCGCGCTTGGTGCTGTACGAATCGGCGGAGCGCTGGCGACCGGGCTTGGGCATCGGCCCCATCGTTGAGGGGGCGGCAATACACGTCAAGGGTGCGAAATCGTCCCGCCCGCCCTTTCCCGCGCGCCGGGGCGGAGTATGTTACGCGCAGCCCGGCGGTCCGCCCGCCGGGCCGATTCACCATGACCCCCATCTACCTCGACCACAACGCCACGACCCCCCTCGACCCGCGCGTCTTCGAGGCCATGCGCCCGTTCTTCATGGAAGCGTTCGGCAACGCCGCCTCGCGCGGGCACGCGTTCGGCTTCCGCGCGGCACGCGCGGTCGACCAGGCCCGCGTCCAGATCGCCGCCCTGATCGGGTGCGACGTCAAGGAGATCGTCTGGACCAGCGGCGCGACCGAGTCGAACAACCTCGCCATCAAGGGCGTGGCCGACATGTACGAGGCCAACGGCCGCCACATCATCACGCAGACGACCGAGCACAAGGCCGTGCTCGACCCGTGCAAGAAGCTCTCGCACCGCGGCTACGAGATCACCTGGCTCGACCCCGACCCCACGGGCCGCGTGGCCGCCGAGCAGGTCCGCGCCGCGATCCGCCCGGACACGATCCTGGTATCGATCATGGCGGCGAACAACGAGATCGGCACGCTCCAGCCGGTCCGCGAGATCGGCCAGGTCTGCCGGGCGGCCGGCGTCATCTTCCACTGCGACGCGACGCAGGCGATCGGCAAGGTGCCGGTCAACGTCGAGACTGACTGTGTCGACCTGCTCAGCATGTCGGCCCACAAACTGTACGGGCCCAAGGGCGCGGGCGCGCTCTACGTCCGCCGGCAGGGGCCGCGCGTCCGCCTGACCCCCCTGCTCGACGGGGGCGGGCACGAGCACGGGTTCCGCAGCGGCACGCTGAACGTCCCGGGCATCGTCGGCCTGGGGGCGGCGTGCGAGATGGCGATGCTCGAGATGTCCCAGGAGGCCCCGCGCCTCGCCGGCCTGCGCGACCGCCTGCAGGCCGCCCTGATGGCTCGCGTCCCGGGCGTCCGCGTGAACGGCAACGAGGCCCACCGCCTGCCCAACGTCACCAACCTCGCCTTCCCCGGCGTCGACGGCGAACACCTGCTCGCCAGCGTCGCCGTCAACCTCGCCGTCTCGTCCGGCTCCGCGTGCACGAGCGCCTCCATGGAGCCGAGCTACGTCCTCCGCGCGCTGGGCGTCCCGACCGACCTAGCGTACGCGTCGATTCGCTTCTCGCTGGGGCGTGCGAACGACGCAGCGCAGATCGATTACGCGGTCGACGAGGTGGTGTCGGTCATCACGCGACTGAAGGAAATGACGCCGATGACGATCGAGTGCGCCCCGGGGTGAGCGCGCTCGGAGACGCGACTTGGGTGTCGCGGTATCATCCCGGCATGCGCCCGCCGCGGATTCTCGCCTGTGTCGCCGCCCTATTGCTGCTCGCCGGCTGCCCGCCCAAGGCGCCCGTGGGCCCGCCTCCCCCGCCGCCGATCGAGACAGTGACCGTCGACGCCAAAGACGAGCGCGCGGACGTCGGGTCGCTCGTCGTCGGGCTCGCCCGGCCGTCCGGAAAGTTCGACCCCGCCGGGCTGGACGGCACCGGCGTCGAACGCTGGTTCGCCGCCATGCCGACGCTCGTCACGCTCGGCGATTCGGTCAAGTACGACGGCGCATTCCCCGGCGACAAGGGCAACTGGAGCAAGTGGGACGACGGCGTCCGACAGCTCTTCAAGAAGCACGCCAAGCGCGCCGGCGGCGTGCAGTGGGAAGTCTGGAATGAGCCGGACAAGGCCTCGTTCAAGGGCTCGCAGGCGGACTTCTTCGCGCTCTACGTGCACACCGCCAAGCTCCTCCGATCGCTCGACGCGAATGTGGTACTCGCCGGCCCGAGCACGTCGTCCAACGGCTGGGTGCAGGAGTTTTTGAAGGTCGCCAAGGAATTTGACGCCCCGCCGACGATCGTCTGCTGGCACGAGGGCGCGAACAAGGCCGACGTCGCCGGGCACGTCAACGGCGTCGAGGAGTCCTTTTGGCAGGACGGCACCGGCCACGAGCACGTGCGCGTCATGCAGACCGCCGCCGCGGCACGGGCGTTCGTACCCGGCGACGTAGTCATCCTCATGGCCGGGATTCGCGAGGCGCGGCGGAGCGTCCAGTGGCGCGGGCTGCGCGAGGAACTGGCGATCAAGGCGCACCACCTGCTCGCCGACGACGGTTCGTCGCGCGCGATCCTCCGCGCGATGAGCCTCGTGGCGGGCGTGCGCGGGCGCCCGGTCAAGGTCGACCGCGCCGACACGATCGGGGGCGTCGCGGGCCTCTGGGCCGACGGCAAGACGCTCGAGACCGTCCTCGGGCGGGCGAGCGCCAAGTCGTCGAAGGACCCCGCCCCACCGGACGCCCGGCTGGTCGTGAAAAACCTCCCGCGCGGGCAGGCTCACATCGCCGTCACCAAGCTGCTGAATACCGGCGCGGCGCCGGCGGTCGACCCGGTCCTGGTTTTCGAACACGACGCGCCCGTCCACAACGGCGAGGTCAAGTGCCCGCTCCCCGGATTCGAGCGGGGCGAAGTGCTGTCGATCAAGGTAGAGATCCGCCCGACGCCCGCGACGACGCGAGCGACGACCGCGCCGGCGGCGAATGTCCCAAGGAACGCCACTGGATACGCTGGGCAAGCCCGGCGGCAAAAAGTGTCATCGCGCTCGCCGTCCGCGCGACTATGATCCCCCGATCCCCATGACCCCTCCGACACCAAAGACCTTCCCCCCCCTCGCCGTCGACGTCACCGCCGCCGACCACGCCCGTGGGCCCGACACCGCCCCCGTCACGCTCGTCGAGTACGGCGACTACGAGTGCCCGGACTGCCTGAACATGTGGCCGATCGTCGACCGCCTGATCGGCGAGATGGGCGACCGGCTGCGGTTCGTGTACCGCCATTTCCCGCTGAGCGGCGTGCACCCCCGCGCCGCCGCCGCCGCCGAGGCCGCCGAGGCCGCCGCCGCCCAGAATAAGTTCTGGGCCATGCACGACCAGCTCTTCGAACACCAGAAGGACATCGACGTCGACCACGCCAAGCTCGCGCTGCGCGCGGGCCTGGAGATCTACAAGTTCGAGGCCGACCTGGCGTCGGGCCGGTTCGCGAGAAAGGTCCGCGCCGACTACGACGGGGGCGCGCGGGCCGGCGTCACCGGCACGCCCACGCTGTTCGTCAACGGCGCGCGGTACACGGGCGAGCGGACGTACGAGGGGGTCCGCGCGGCGCTGGAGCGCGCGGCGCGATAGAGAAAGTCGAACATCGAACATTCAACCTCGAACGTCCAACATCGAACGCAGAGCGCGCATGTTCGATGTTCGATGTTCCCCCCCTACTCCCTACTTCCCCGTCCACGCCTTGTACCGCTCGTCGAGCTTCGCGCCCGCCGCGTCGCCCGTGTGGAACAGGACGCGGAATTTGAACGTCGCCGGCTTGCCCGGCTCGATCTTGAAGTCCCCGGCGCCCTCGGGCTTGGTCTTGTCGAAGTCGTGCAGCCCGAACGGGTTCGCCGCGTGCAGGCCGTACTCGCGCGAGTGCCAGCACGTCGGGTGGCGGGCGTTGTCGGGGTGGTCGAAGATCGCGACCCCGTACTTCTTCCCGTTGATCTCGCCGGACTCGTCGCACCACGCGGCCGGCTTGCCCCAGACGTTCTTCTCGCCGGTCGCGCCGGTCGACAGCGTCAGGGTCCCCTTGCGGGCCTTTTCCTTCTTCTCGCCGTTGCCGATCTCCGGGTGAACGCGGACCGAGCACAGCCCCGCCTCTTTCGTGTCGCCGAGCGTGACCGGGTCGTTCCCGGCCGGGGCGAGCGTGACGGTCAGGTCGATCCCGCGCGTCCCGTCTTCGAGGGCGAAGAACCGCAGCGTCCGCGTCTCGTTGAGCACCGCCGGGCCGGCACCGCCCTTGCCGCTCCACTCGACCCGCTCCACGATCGTGTCGCCCTCGAGCTTGTCGAACGCGACGTGCCTCTGCCTGCCCGCCTCCTTGCCCGCGGCGAACGCGTGGCTCCAGTGGTCCACGCCGTTCACGCTCCCGTGCGAGACCCAGAACGAGCGGTGGTGCGGGTGCTCCTTCGGATTCGTCTTGGTCTGGTCGCTGGTGATCTCCTGCCCGTCCGGCGCCAGGACGGGGTACGCGAACGGGCGGTGGAACGCCGCATCGTCCCCCGCGGCGAAGTGGTAGACGGTGAACGGCTTGCCGTCGATCTCGACCTTCACGGAGGTCGCCTCCTGCGTGAGTTTCACGTCGGCGGCGGACGCGTGCGAGCCGATCATCAACACTCCGGCGATCATCGCGAACAGGGCGTGCTTGGTCATGCTCATGTGTATACCCAAACCGGGACTGGGTTGAAAAAGGAACAAGACAGCTGCAGGTCAACGACCTGATGACGCGCGGAACGCACAGGTCCGTCCACGCGGACGCGCTGCTCGCTCTTCGACGCGTCAGCAACGCGTTGCGTTGCAGCTAACTCAGGACGTTACTTCGCCGCGTACTCGACCCACTGCGTCTCGACCTTCTTCCCCGCGTCGAACGTCCAGGACGTGTCCTGTTTCCCGAACGGCCCCGCCGGGTACGTCTTCGACGCGGTCTTCGTCGCCCCGCCGGCCTCGCGCCACGCGAACGTGACGGTCGTCGGCGACGGGGCCGGGTCCGCGTACGCCAAATGCACTTCGGCCTTGCGGTACTGTTTCCCCCCGTCGTTCTTGAACCGCACGCGCACGGGCCCGGCGACGTCCGGCAGCGCCACGTCCCCCCACGTGAACGACTGGCTCCAGAAGTCCTTCGGCTCCACCCCCTGCCGCACGACCTTCCAATCCTTCACCACCGGCTTCCACGACTTGCCCTCGTCCGCCGACCACTCGATCTGGTACTTCACCTTCGCATCCGGCGGGCTGCCGGAGGCCTGCCACGCCGCCGCGTACACGTGCACCGCCTTCGCGCCCGCCGGCGGTGCGACCTCGAGCGTCACGCTCGCGCTCCCGAACTTCCCGTCGACCACGTGCGCCTGGGCCACCGGCAGCGTCGGCCCGACCGACGCGATCGCCCGGCCCGACTGTTCGAAGGTGACCGTGTTCGTCCCGTCCTTCAGATGCGGGATCGTCGTCGCGTTCGACTGGCAGACGGTGCGGATCGTGAGCGAGTCGTCCGCCTTCGCCGCCGCCGCCGGCGCGAACGCGATTTGGTATTGGAACTGCCCCTTCACGAGGTCCGTCGCGTCGACCGGCTTGCCGGCCGCGAGTTTCCCCGCCACCTGCCACGTCTTGCCCGCGTCCACGCTCACCGACACCTCGACGTCCGCCTTCCCCGAGATCACCAGTCCGTTCGTACCGCCCGCGTCGTAGATGCCCCACGGCTTGTCGTTCGCCGGCGTGCTCGCGACCAGGTACGGCGAGCGGAACCCGAACGCGACCCGCTGCGCGTCCTCGGCGACGACGGCCTCCTTGTACGTCCCGTCCGCGAACCGCGGCTTGTACGTGAACACCGCGTTCGCGTACCGCGCCTTGTCCCCGCCCGCCCCAGTCCCGCGCGTCGACCCGTACATCTTCTCCGGCTGGTTCACCCACGTCCGGTCCCGCGCCGGCCCGGGGATCTCGCTCTTCGCGTTCCGCCCCCAGAACACGAACGTCTTGCCGTCCTCCAGCCCCGGACTCAGGTACCGCCTAAGCGTCTCGCCGGCGCGCAGGTGCACCATCGGCGGCGGCCCCGCGTACCCGGCCAGGTACTCCGCCGTCGTGTACTTCGTGTACACACCCGCCGCGTCCTGGTCGTGCAACCCGCTCACCCGCCACCCGCGCTGCCGCTCGGGCTTGAACTGCGGGCTCGACACCGCCTTGGCCTGCGGCTGGATCTCGTCGAGGCCCATCAGCCGCTTCCCGTCCGGCGCGAAGATGACCGTCGAGATGTCGTGGTCCAGCAGGGCCCACCGCCCCGCCCCGTACGCCCCGCCCGTCAGGAACACCTCGAACGAGTTGTGCCCGGCGACGCCGACCGTCCGGCTCCGCCCGTGCCCGAGCAGGGCGTCCATCTCCGCGTTCCACTGCGCGTGCGTGGTCCCGCACAGCGCGAACCCGTTGGCGAACAGCCCCGCCCAGTACTCGCGCGTCGTGTCGGCCTTGGTGAACCCCTGGCCGAAGACGTCGCACTTGCCCTCTTCGCCGTGGAAGTAGTTCAGGTTGCGCCAGTACCACGCCGCGAGCGCCTTGTCTTCGTCGGACTCGACCTTCCGCCCCGTCACGCGCTCGTACAGCCGCGCCTGCGTGTTGAACAGGCGCGGGAAGGTCGAGCACGAGAGTTCGCCCGGGTACCACGGGTGGTCGGTCATCACCTGCGGGTCGGCCGAGCCGGCCATCGCCCCGTGTGCGCCGATTCCGACCACGCCCGCCATCATGAACTTCGCCCAGGTCCGCATGCGCCGTGCTCCTCGAACGTGTCTCTCCGCGATCAACGCGACCGGCGGCTCCCGCCGGCGGCTAACAAGGTCTCCACCTCATATCACGCTCGCGCGCTTCCGTGGTATAGATCCTGCACAGTTCACGTCCGAACCCCGATTCGCAGAGAGGAACTCGCCATGCCCCGCCGCCGCCGCGTCACCGCACTTCTCGCCGCCGCCATCGTCCTGTCGCCGCTCGCGTTCCTGCGCGCCGACGACAAGCCCGCCGCCGTGCCGGCCGTCGCGCCCGCCGCGAACGAGGAAGGCTTCACCCCCCTGTTCAACGGGAAGGACCTGACCGGCTGGGTCTACGGCAAGAAGAAGAACAAGGACGGCACCGACGGCGAGAACAAGGCCGGACAGGGCTACCAGATCGCCGACGGCGCGATCTACTCCACCAAGGCCGACGGCGGCAACCTGTACACCGAAAAAGAGTACGCCAACTTCGTCTTGCGCTTCGAGTTCAAGCTGACCCCCAACGCCAACAACGGCGTGGCCATCCGCGCCCCGCTCACCGGCGACTCCGCCTACGTCGGCATGGAGATCCAGGTCCTCGACGACTCGGGATCGGCGTACACCAAGCTCCGCCCCGCCCAGTACCACGGCTCGGTCTACGACGTCTTCGCCGTCGAGAAGGGCCACCAGAAGCCCGTCGGCGAGTGGAACACGCAGGAGATCAAGGCCGAGGGCTCCAAGATCACCGTCACGCTCAACGGCAAGGTCATCCTCGACGCCGACCTCGCCTCGGTGAAGGACGAGGCCGTGCTGAAGAAGCACCCGGGCCTCCAGAACCCCAAGGGCCACATCGGCTTCCTCGGCCACGGCGCGGAAGTGCACTTCCGCAACCTGCGGATCAAGGAACTGCAGTAACGTCGCTCAGCGCGGCACCACCAAATAGGCGTCCGTCCGCCCCCACAGTCCCTGGATGAGCGGCCGGGTCGTGTCGACGATGACGTGCCCGCGCGAGTCCAGCGACATGACGTACCGGAGCAGCGGTTCCTTCGCCGGGCCGTCGCGGCGGTTGCCGGACGATTCGAACGTGCTCCCGTCCTTCGGGCAGACCAGGCCGTCGCCCGCCTTGCGGAGCGTCGAGCGGTCGTGCGGGCACGTCGCCGACACGGCCGCCAAGCGCCCGCCGAACGTAACCAGCATGAACCCGTGCGAGCCGGCGAAGGAGTCGTAGGTGCCGTCGAGCGCGTACGACCGCAACGGCCCGGCGTCCACGCGCATCGGCGGGTTCGCCGGCCCGCTCGGAATCGTCGCGCACGCGGTCGTGAGCATCGGGATCAGGGCCACCATGATGGTTCGACAGAGGTGCATTGTTCTCATCGCGGTCACATCCTGTTCTTCCTACCATTCGCCCCTCAATGTGTCGGGAGAGCGGCGCGTAAGCGTAATTCAGACCATTGTTTATTTGCGGGGCGGCCCACGCCGGTGTGGGTATTAATCCGGCAAACG
>DATHXE010000286.1:0-2970 GCA_035459845.1 Tepidisphaeraceae bacterium
CCCGCCTTCGGATCGCTGAGAAGCTCGACCGCCAGCAACCGCCGCTCGCCGTCCGGCGTCGCCCGCTCGTGCAAGAACACGCACGCCCGCGGCGCTGGGTCGTTAATGTACTGCCGCGACTGGGCCGCCGTCCCGATCACCACGCGCGACCGCAATTCGCCCCACGCCGCCGGCATCGGCGCGACCGTGACCGGAACTGGTGTCGCCGCGCGCGACCCGCAATTGGCCGGCCTGGTCACCCCCGCCGCCGCTGCCGCCGCCGCCGCCTTCGCCGCCCGTTCCTGGTCGGCCAACTCCTGCGCCCGAAGCGCGGTCTGATCCTCGTCGTACACCACGCGCCCCGCCGACCCCTCGTACGCCAAGCACTGCCGCTGCAGGTACAGCCGATACGCCCGACCCGCCGCGTCCGGCCCCCACACCGCTCCGGCGATCCCCAGGGCGAGCAGCACCACGAGCAAGGCCGCCCGCCGCACCCGCCGACGCCGCCACCGGCTCACGCCGGGCGCGTACGGCAGAGGAATCACGTCTGCGGCCATCGACATGCGACACCAGCCTAATGCAATGATTTCGGGAGCACCGTTTCCGACTCGCTCGCGCCCCAGTTCATCTGCCCGACGCGCTTGGCCGCGCGCCCGTGCAGGTACACGCGCACGCCGTCCAAATCGAACGGGATGATCACGTGCCCCGCGTCGGCCGGGTCCACGCGCCCCTCGTACGCCCGCATGTGCCCCCACTGGTTCGGCGAGAACGACACGCCCTTCTCCTTGAACGTCCCGAGCCCGCACGTCCACCGCGACGCGATCGCCGCGTCCTGCGCGCCAGGCGGCCGATCCCACGTCGACGGCCGCACCGCGTACGACACTACGTGCGGCACCGGCAACCCGCTGAGCAGTTCGACCACCAGCAGCCGCCGCTCCCCGCCCGGCCACGCCACCTCGTGCGTCAGCAAACACGCCCGCGGCGCGGGGTCGTTCACCCACTTCGCCTGGTTCGGGTCCGTCGGCATCAGCACCATCGGCCGGAGCTTCTCCCAGCCCGCCGGCATCGGCTCGACATTCACCGCCACTGCCGGCCGCTTCGCTTCGTCCCGCGGCTCGGCCTTCCACCACGCCTGCCGGGCGCGCTGATCTTCGTCATAAACAACCCGCTCGCCCGCCGGCGCGTACGTCAGACATTGCCGCTGCAAATACAACCGGTGCGCCCGACGAACGCCCTCCGGCCCCCAGATCGCGCCCGCGCCGATCAACCCGACCACCAGCACGCCCCCCACCCACCGAACCGCGCGCCGCCAGCCCCCCCGAGTCCGAACGGGTGCGTACGTCAGCGGAATGGCATCGATCGCGCTCACCGGCCGTTTAGACTACCTCGCCGAGCACAAGTTCCCGAAACAAATCCCTGCCGCCTTCCGAAAGCCCACGGAGCTTGCTCCGTGGGTTGCGTGGCTCGCTCCGCCTTGTCATTTGACACCGCGTCGTTCGCCATTTGACAATGCCCCCATGCCCCGCCCCTTCCCGCTAATCGCCCTCGCCCTCCTCCTCACCCTCCCCGCCCGCGCCGCCGACCTCGCCGTCTCCACCGACTTCCCCGGCGGCGCCGCCCAGGTCACCTCGATCGACCAGGCCGCCCGCCTCATCACCTTCAAGATCCCCACCCCCAAGCAGGGCGGCTGGCAGTCGTGGTGGTACCTCAAGGTCTCCGGCATCACGCCCGGCGAGGCCGTCTCGCTCGCGCAGACCGGTGGCCAGAACCAAGCCGGTCGCGCCGTCTGGTCCGTCGACGGCAAATCCTGGAAGTACACCGAGTCGATCCCGTTCGAAGAAAAGGGCAAGCGCGCCCTCTACCGCCAGAAGATCGACGCCGCCGAGGCCTACTTCGCCTGGTACCAGCCCTACCTCCCGGAGCACGCCCAGCAGCTCGTCAAAGACGCCACGGGTAAACCAGGCGTCGAAACATTCGAGCTCTGCAAAAGCGAAGAAGGCCACCCCGTCGTCGGCCTCCGCTTCCGCGAGGGCGATCGCCCGGACGACAAACGCCTCGGCGTCTGGATCCACGCCCGCCAACACGCCTGGGAGACCGGCGGCTCCTGGACCGCCGACGGCCTCGCCCGCTGGCTCATGTCGGATGACGCCCGCGCCAAAAACCTCCGCCAGATCGCGGATATCACGCTCATCCCGATCATGGACGTCGACTCCGTCGCCGACGGCCGCGGCGGAAAGGACCAGAAGCCCCACGACCACAACCGCGACTGGATCGACGAGCCCATTTGGGCCGCCACAAAGGCCGCCATGGCCCGCGTCAAGGCCATGGACGCCGCGGGCCGCCTCGACCTCTTCATCGACCTCCACGACCCCGGGTGGGCCGGCAACATCGAGTTCTGGTGCCACCTCTACCCCAGGATGACCGACCCGCGCAAGCACAACACCGACCTGTTCATGGCCGCCGGCAAGCGCGAGATCACCGGCCCGTTCGTGTACAACGGCAAGGCCGTCTCCCGCTACGCCCTGACCACCCCCAGCAGCGGCATCTGGGCAACCCTCAAGACCAAAGAAAAAGTCGTAGGCGGCACCTTCGAGATCGGCGTCGCCCCGCCCCGAGGCTACGACGCCGACCCGCCCTCCCACCACCTCACCTGCGGCAAACAAATCGGCCTCGCGGTCGAGGCGTACCTCTCCGACGCGACGCGGAAGCCGTGACTTCAAGTAGCTCAACATTCCGATGTGGAGACGAGGCGTGGGACGGATCAGAAGGTACAGCGATGACGAGCCGCAGGAAAAACAAGGTGAACGTCCGCCAACCGCTGAAGCCAATCGGCGCGCGACTGGTGGCAGGCCTCACAGAGTTGCGTGACACGCTTCGGAGCAAGACGCCGATCGAATCGAAATTCATCGTTCGGCGACGGGTGGGGTGCGCCCCTCGCACTTGAGCCCCGTGCGCCGCCGCGGATACCCTCCCCCCATGCTCCTCTTCTCG
>DATHXE010000287.1:0-6344 GCA_035459845.1 Tepidisphaeraceae bacterium
CGGCGCCCCTGCCGCCACCGCCATTACCGGCCGCCAGTCCCAGCGCCAGGGCTACCCCGTCATGCTCAACCGACAGGGCGTCGCCTGACCCGCGCGCCCCAAGCCGGAGGTGGAGCCTAAAGGCGACACCCCGGATCCCTAGCCGCACAATCACCGAGAGATCAAGGTCATGGGCCATCCCAAGCTAGCCTCCCTCGCCCTCCCCTTCGCCCGCTGGGAACTCCCCGGGTGGGGCAAGCTCCTCCGCGCCGCCGGCGTTTACGACAACGACCGCTGGCACGACGCGCCCCACCGCGCCGTCCGCGGCAAGTTCCACGGATACCGCATGCGCCTCAACCTCGCCAACTGGAGCGAGCGCCAGACCTACTTCCTCGCCCGCTACTACGACCTGCCCACCCAACTCTTCCTCCGCGCCGCCCTCACCCCCGGCGAGACCCTGATCGACGCCGGCGGCAACATCGGCATGATCTCGCTCCTCGGCTCCCGCCTGGTCGGCCCCGCCGGCCGCGTCATCACCTTCGAGCCCAACCCCGACGCCGCCGACCGCATCCGCCAGTTCGTCGCCGACAACGCGATCGCCAACATCACGCTCCACCAGGCCGGCCTGTCCGACACGCCCGGCCAGTTCACGCTCAGCGTCATCACCGCCCACACCGGCATGGGCACGCTCGCCGAGCCCGAGCCCGAACAGCAGGGCCTCGTGTCCGTCCGCCACACCGTCGACGTCCGCCGCGGCGACGACTTGGTCGGCCCCGACCTCGCCGGGCCCGCCGTCATCAAGATGGACGTCGAGGGATACGAGTGCCGCGCGATGCGCGGCTTCGCCAGCACGATCGCCCGCCTCAAGCCCGCGATCGTCACCGAGGTCAGCGACCCCCACCTCCGCCGCGCCGGCAATTCCGCCCGCGAGTTGTTCGACCTCCTCCACGACCACGGTTATCGGAGCTACGACCTGGGCGTCCGCCGCCGCACCCTCGGCTTCGGAAACCGCCCGACCCTCACCGCGCTCGACGCCCCCCGCCCCGACCACGAAGGCGACGTAGGCTGGCTCATCCCCGGGACCGTCCACGCCGAGCGCCTCGCACGATTCATCCGCCCGTAGGGTGGGCTCTGCCCACCGTTTGCGTGCTCGTGTCCCGTTTACCGGACGTCCCCCCCGGACCATTACCGGACCCACCCCGCAATTTGCCGAAGATTTATTTGTGGGCGACCCAAAAGTGGGGTATTCCTTTACCGCGAATCGCCCGACGGTTGTATCGGGGCAGTTCGCGAGAGGGGGCCGGGCCCGTGTGGCCCGCGTGGGTGTCAGTGGGTGCTGACGCTTCAATCTGAGGTCGAGGGTGGTCGCCTGGGACGGATCCGCGGCGCGGTGCTGTCGCGCCGCGCGTGCGTCTCCCGCCAGCGATCGCCCGGCGTGCCGCGCGACCCCGTCGCGCGGTTCCGGAAGTCGTCGGCGGTCATGGCGCACAAGCCGTTACGCATCCTCTACGCGGCAGGCCCGGGCGACGTCCTGGGCACCTACCGCCATTGGAAGCTCGGACAGGACGACCCCACCCAGGTCGCCATGACCTACTCCGGCCAGTTCTACGACCTGGTCAAGGAGTTCGACGCGCAGGCGTACGTGATCGCCACCTGCCGCACCCGGGCAAAGCTCCGCGACGGAAACTTCCGCATCGAGCACCGCCCCGTCCCCTTCGAGAACAGCGCCGGCCTCCTCTACCACCTCGGCCAGTTCTGGTACGGCCTCCGCCTGCTCGTCTCCGCCCTCCGCACCGGGTGCAACGTCGCCGTCGTCTGCGCCGGCACGCACTGGTTCGTCCTGGCCCTGATGACGCTCTTCGGCATCCGCGTCGTCCCGACCGTCCACTGCGTCCTCTGGAAAAAGTTCGGCTGGAACCCCACGCCGTTCCAGCGACTGGTGCACACGCTCAACGGGTGGTTCTTCACCGGCGGGTGCGCCGCGATCGTCAGCGTGTCCGACGAGGTCACCCAGCAGCTCGGCGAGCTCACCGACTCCCGCGCCAGGCCGGTCCGCGAGTTCGTCCCCCAATATCGCGCGTCGTCGTTCGCCGCCGTCCGCCCCGCCGACCCGGGCGCCCGCCCGTTCCGCGTCCTGTACGTCGGCCGGATCGAGCGCAACAAGGGCGTGTTCGATTTGCTCCGCCTCGCCCGCTCGCTCGAGGGCGCCGGCGCAGAGGCCGTCGAGTTCGACGTCTGCGGCGACGGCTCCGCGCTCGGCGAGCTCCGCGCCGCCATCTCCGCCGCCGGCCTCGACCACCGCCTGCACTGCCACGGCCACTGCGGCCGCGAGCGCATGGTCGACATGTACTCCCGCGCCCACGCCGTCATCGTCCCGACCACCACCGACTTCATCGAGGGGTTCAACAAGGTCGTCGCCGAGGGCGTGCTCGCCGGCCGCCCGGTCATCACGTCCAGCGTCTGCCCCGCACTCAGCTACGTCCGCGGGTCGGTCGTCGAGGTCCCGCCCGACGACGTCGACGCCTACGCCGCCGCCATCCGCCGACTCCGCGACGACCCCGCCTGGTACCAGACGTTCGTCACCGCCGCCGCCAAAAATCAACCGCAGTTCTACGACCCCCAGCGCGGCTGGGCCGCCGCCGTCCGCGAGGTGCTCCTCGCCATCACCGGCGACGCCGCCCACGACCCGCGCGGCGCACCGCGGCCGATCGACCAGGCCCCGGCACCCCGGTGGGCGACGCACCCCGTCGGGAAGTCGCCCTGACCGCGCGCCCGCCGTGCGACCCACGTTACCAATCGCCCGCGGCCGCACCGGATTGTCAGTGGAACCCCAGCGGTCGACCCGCCGCCCGCATGTTATAGTGAACGACGCGACGCACACGTAAGGACCTGGACGACGATGGGGCAGCCTTTACGAATCTTCTACGCCGCCGGGCCCGGCGACGTCATGGGAACCTTCCGCCACTGGCGCGACGGGCACGACGACCCCACCCAGGTCTCCATGACCTACTCGGGCCAGTTCTACGACGTCGTCCGCGAGCTCGGCGCCGTCACCTACGTCCTGGGCTCCAACCCCAACAAGGGCTCCGTCCGCGACGGAAACTTCCGCGTCGAGCACCGCCCCACCCCCTTCCAGAACAGCGGCAGCGGCCTCCTCTACCACTTCGGACAGACCTGGTCCTCCCTCCGCCTCCTCGCCCGCGCCTGGTGGTTCAAGGCCGACGTCATGGTCATCGTCTGCGGCTCCGGCCATTGGTTCCCCTTCCGCCTCGCCCGCATGTTCGGGATCAAGATCGTCCCCACCATGCACTGCGTCATCTGGAAGAAGGGCCACCGTCCCTCACGCGTCCACCGCGCCGTCAATGCCCTCGCCAAAAAGTTCTTCCGCAAGACCGTCTCGGGCGTCATGACCGCCTCGCACGACATCTCCGAACAGCTCGGCCAACTCACCGACGGCCGCCACAAGCCGATCTACGAGTTCCTCCCGTCCTACCGCCCCGAGCAGTTCGCCGGCATGCCCGCCCCGTCCGCCGACCGCAACCCGTTTAAGGTCTTCTACGCCGGCCGCATCGAGCGCAACAAGGGCGTGTTCGACCTCCTCGAGATCGCCAAACGCTACGACCGCGACGGCCGGCACGAGGTCGAGTTCGACCTCTGCGGCTCCGGCGGCGCGCTCGACGAGCTCCGCGCCGAGGTCGCCAAGTCCTCGCCCGGCGTACAGGCCCGCTTCCGCTGCCACGGGCACTGCAACAAGCCCACCATGCGGCAGATGTTCGCCGCCGCCCACACGGTCGTCGTCCCGACCACCAGCGAGTTCATCGAGGGCTTCAACCAGGTCGTCGCCGAGGGCGTGCTCTCCGGCCGCCCGGTCATCACGTCGAGCGTCTGCCCCGCGCTGGATTACGTCCGCGACGCCGTCGTCGAAGTCCCGCCCGACGACGTCGACGCCTACGCCGCCGCCATCCTCAAGCTGTGCGACGACACCGCCTTTTACGACGCCAAGACCGCCGCCTGCATCGCCGCCCAGGGCCAGTTCTACGACCCCGCCCGCGGCTGGGCCGCCACCCTCAAGGCCGCCTTCCGCGCCGCCGGATTGACCCCCGACTCCGCCCAGCGCCCCGTCGGCGCAACCGAACCGGCGCCGGCGCTGTCGTGACCTCAGCCCCGAAGGGGCGACAAAAAGTAGCCCGGGGCGTAAGCCCTGGGTTCACTCACGACGCAATATGAACAGCCCCGGAGGGGCGACAGACAGGGTCCGGCACGAGCGGGCATCTGTCACCCCTCCGGGGCTGCTCATTATCGGGATGAATTGTGTTCGAACCGCCCCTACCCAGGGCTAACGCCCTGGGCTACTTTTTGCCGCCGCTCCGCGGCTCAGCATGCAACTTGCCATCGCACGATTCCTGAGCCATCCTTGACCGCGGTTCCCCGATATCCCCCCGCGCGCCCCCCATGACCAACCTCCTCATCGTCATCCTCAACTACCGCACCCCGCGCCTCACCGTCGACTGCCTCCGCTCCCTTCAGGACAAGCTCGACGAGGTCCCCGGCACCAAGGCGATCGTCGTCGAGAACGGCTCCGCCGACGGGTCCGCCGACACCATCGCCCGCGCCATCGCCGACAACAATTGGTCCGACTGGGCCGAGCTCCTCGCCCTGGCCGACAACCGCGGCTTCGCCGGCGGCAACAACGCCGCCCTCGACCTCCTCAACACTGACCCCCGCTTCAAAGAAACCCCCTGGGTCCTCCTCCTCAACTCCGACACCCTCATCCACCCCGGCGCGCTCCGCTACTGCCACGAGATGATGCAGGCCGAGCCGACCGTCGGCGTCATGTCCTGCCAGCTCCTCAACGCCGACGGATCCCTCCAGAACGTCACCCGCGACTTCCCCACCCCCGTCAAGCAAGCCGTCTGCTCCTTCGGCCTCCCTTGGACCTGGCCCCGCCGTTTCAAGTGGGCCGACATCTACGACATCTCCGACGACCTCCTCAAACAAAAACGCGACGTCGACTGGCTCGGCGGCGCGTTCATGTTCATGCGCCGCACCGCCCTGGACCAGATCGGCGGCGGCCTCGACCACTCCTTCTTCTTCTACGGCGAAGACATCGAGTTCTGCCACCGCTTCCACAAGCACGGGTGGCGCGTCCACTACGACCCCACCGTCGCCATCACCCACATCGGCGGCTCCTCCTCCGACCCCACCCGCGTCTCCGGAAAGCTCAAGAACATCTACATGTGGCAGGCCCGCTACCAGGTCCAGAAAAAGTGCTACGGCCACGCCGCCGCCTGGCTCATCCGCGGCTGCGACGTCCTCGCCCTCGGCCTGAAAAAAGCGAAAATGCTGATCACCGGCAAACGCCGCTCCGACCCCGACCGCTACAAGAACGTCAGCGACGCCCTGGCGATGCTCCTCAAGCCCCTGCGCGTGTGATGCCGACGTACGGGTCGACTCGCCCGCCCCGGAATGGGTGCGGCAACTGTTCCACGTCTCCGCTATAATCTACCGCGATGCCCGCATTCGGCGTCCAACCTCTCCCCCCCGCCAACGTCGTTTATCCCGAAACCGACGGTGCGCCCATCGCCGAGAACACCCTCCAGTTCGAGTGGATTGCTAAGATCGTCAACAACCTCGACGCCCTGTTCGAACACGATCACGACGTCTTCGTCGCCGGCGACCTGTTCTGGTATCCCGTCAAAGGTGACCCCTCGGCCGTTATGGCCCCCGACGCAATGGTCGCCTTCGGTCGTCCTAAAGGCCATCGCCGGTCATATATGCAATGGGACGAGGGTGGAGTCGCCCCACAGGTCGTTTTCGAAGTGCTCTCCCCGAGTAATCGGCCAGCCGGTGAACTCACCCGAAAGCTGGCATTCTACGACCGCTTCGGTGTCGAAGAGTACTACCTGTTCGACCCCGAGTCCGCGCACTTTCGCGTGCAAGGCTATCTGCGAATCGGGGCTCGACTGGTCGAGATTCCGCAGATGGATCGCCACAAGAGCCCGCGACTGCAGGTCACTTTCGAGGTCGCCAATAAGTCGCTTCGCTTGATCCGCCCCGACGGCCGCCCGTTCGTCTCATACGCCGCGCTCGCCAACGAGAACGCCCGCCTCCGCGCCCTCCTCCGCGAAAAGGGCATCGAGCCGCCGTGACCGGGCGCGCCGATAATCCCCCCATGCCCCTCCGCGCCTGCTTCGCCCTCCCAGGCCTCCACCGCGTCAACCGCGGCGCGGAGGTCGTCCTCGAAGAGGTCGCCCGCCGCGCACACCGCCACGACGTCGACCTCACCCTCATCGGCTCCGGCCAACCCCGCCCCGATCAGCCCTACACGTTCATCCACGCCCCCTGTATCCCCCGCGAAAAGTTCG
>DATHXE010000288.1:0-7463 GCA_035459845.1 Tepidisphaeraceae bacterium
CCAGCACCCCGCCGTCCCGCGCCCGCAGCGGGTTGATGTGCCCGGGGCGGAGCAGGTCCTGCGGCTGGGCGTCGTCGGCGATCGCGACCTGGATCGTCATCGCCCGGTCCTTGGCGGACACGCCGGTCGACACGCCGAACCGCGGGTGGGCGTCGACGGTCACCGTGAACGCCGTCCCGAGCTGGGCCGTATTGATGTGCGTCTGCGGGTGCAGGCGGAGGCGGTCGCACTGGTCATTCGTCAGCGCGACGCAGATCAGCCCCCGCGCCTCCTTCAGCATGAAGTTGATCGCCTCGGGCGTGGTGTGTTGGGCGGCGTACACCACGTCCCCCTCGTTCTCCCGGTCCTCGTCGTCCACCAGGACGATCGGGCGGCCGGCCTTGAGCTCTTCGAGGATCTCCGGGATCGGGGCGAACGGCATGCGGGTCTCCGAATTCGTGTGCGGGCACTTTTCCCGCCCGGCGGGCCGGGCGGGACACCGCGAATTGTAGCACGGGAGAGCCCGCGCACGGCCATCTCGCGCACCGCTGTCGGTGATTTCCTCACCAGGTGATCTCGCGGGACATTTGTGTTAAGATGCGCCCCGCACTTCTTAAGCGTTCCGTTCCGGACGCGACAACTCAGTTTTCTGGAGCCGTGATATGTCACGTCACCCCGGCCCCCGACTCGCCGCCCGCGCGTTCACGCTCGTCGAACTGCTCGTCGTCATCGGCATCATCGCACTGCTGATCAGCATCCTCCTCCCCGCGCTCAGCAAGGCGCGCGAACAGGCCAACCGCACCGCGTGCATGAGCAACCTCCGCCAGATCGGCACCGCGCTCAACTTGTACGCCGGCGAAAACAAGATGAACCTCCCCCGCCCCGCGTCGAACGGGAACGGCGAGTTCGAGGATGACATCATCATTTGGCGCGACCCGTCCCCCAACGGCCGGACGATCAACGATTCGGTCCTGGTCAAATACCTCGACCTCAAAGATGACAAGTTGAAGTCTCTGTGGCGGTGCGCGTCGGACGTCGCCCTGGACCGGGCCAGCGGCTTCCGCTACAGCTACTCGATGAGCAAGGCGTGGGACCAGATCCCCAACCAAAACCCTCCGGCCCCCGACATCCTGCGGCGCATCCGCCCCAAGCTGACGCAGGTCCGCCGGCCCGCCGAGAAGGTGCTCATCGCCGAGGAAAAGAACCCGAACGACTCCCGCTTCGAGTACGCCAACGTGGGCGCCGGCGCGGCGGACGAGTTGGCCGACCGGCACACGCTGCAGGGCAACGTCCTCTTCCACGACCTGCACGTCGACCGCCGGTACTGGAAGGAGCTCGTCGACGCCGGTAACGACGCGGTCTTCGACATCTACAAGCCGTAAACCGCACCGCGACCGGCCCGACCCCGATCGATCGTCCCCTGGGAGCCCATTGATGTTCCGCACCCCCCGCCGCACCCCCGCCGCCTTCACGCTCGTCGAGCTCCTCGTGGTGATCGGCATCATCGCGCTACTGATCAGCATCCTCCTGCCCGCCCTTTCCAAGGCCCGCCAGCAGGCCAACGTCGTCAAGTGCGCGTCGAACCTCCGCCAGATCGGCCAGGCCGCCGTCCAGTACCTCGGCGACAACAAGGGCTACATCCCGAAGAACTACGAGTACGACGTGCAGTTCACCCAGGGCCACAACCTGTGGGCCGAGGTGTTCGCCAAGTACGTCTACACCGACTTCAACCTCCCGGCCAACATCGACGCGACCCGCGACGACGCGCTCAAGGTTCAGTTCTTCAAGATCGAAGTCTACCAGTGCCCCGAGTTCCCCAACGACCAGCAGGCGCTCGACTACGTGATCAACGGCTACAACACGGCCGGAACGGGCAGCTCCCAGCCGGCGTTCAAGATCAACAAGGTCAAGCGCTCGTCCGACATCGCTTACCTGGTCGACGGCAACAAGAACCTCGAGCTCACCCGCTACAACCACCACGACGTCTTCAACGACACTCACCTGCCCACCGGCTCCGGCCCCCGCGCGCTCAATGACGAGCGCCACCGCGGGCAGATCAACATCCTCTACACCGACTGGCACGTCGCCCCCAAGTACTGGAAGGAAGTCAAGAAAGAGGACTTCTACGCCGGAAATTGAACAGGCTCTTCCGCAGTACACCCAAACGACGGGCCGTGGCACTGAAGTGCTACGGCCCGCCTTGTTTAACGAGCAGCCCCAAACCTCTGATTTGAATCTTCCGGGCGTGAGGTTCTCCATCGAATGACAAGAAAACGGACTGCCCCGTTTCAGCGTCGGGTGGTATTGTAGCCCCGCCCTCGGTCGGTGGTCATCGACTCCCGACTGCGGGTCCACGTCTGATCGTGTCCGACAACCTGTTTCCCTCACCTCGGAGAAGTGATGCAACGTCACCTCAGTGTTTCCGGGTCTGCACGTCTCTCGCCCGCCGCCCCAAGCCGCCGCGGGTTTACGCTCGTCGAGCTGCTCGTGGTCATCGGGATCATCGCGCTGCTCATCTCGATCCTCCTCCCTTCGCTCAGCAACGCCCGCAAGCAGGCCAACACGGTCAAGTGCGCTTCCAACATGAAGCAGCTCGGCATGTTCGCCCACATGTACGCCAACGACAATCGCAATTTCATCCCGCGCGACTACCACTACACGCAGAAGGGCCACGTCTTCTTCGCCGAGGCGTTCGGCAAGTACGCGCTGGAAAACTTCCAGCGGCCCGACGTCACCCTCCCCGGGGCCGACCGCGACAAGCTGTTGCGCGAGGAGTTCAAGCGGATCGGCGTGTACAAGTGCCCGTCGTTCCCGCGCGACGAAGAGGTCCTCTGCTACATCGCCAACGCGTTCCAGATCAGCTCGCGGTCGATCGGCACCGGCGACGCCGAGCCGGCCATCAACCTCTCCCAGGTCAGGACCCCCGCCGAACTCGTCTACCTGACCGAGGCCCACGCCAACCAGCCCGGGTCGACCACCCCGAACTACGAGCAGTACGACGTCTGGCAGGCCGACCAGCTCGCGGTCAACGGGGGCAAGCGCATGATCGACGACGACCGCCACAAGATGAAGGCGAACATCCTCTACCTCGACGGCCACGTCGACGCGCTACCGTGGAAGGAAATGGACGAGTGGAAGTTCAAGCACCGCCCGTAACGACGAACGCGCGCCGTCACGGCCAGAAGTAGTGCCACGCGTACCCCAGCTCGGCCGGCTTCCCCGGCTCGAGCGTGACGTTCCACGTGACCCGGCCGACGCCGTTGACGCGCGTCCACCACCACGGCCAGCTGTACCACCCGTGCCAGTGCGGCAGCGCCTGCGCCCACCGCGACGCCGGCCCGTACGAGTTGTCCTCGAGCAGGTTGAGCCCCTCGACCCGCCCGCCCGCCGTCGCCGACCCGAGGTTGCCGTACACGGTCCGCGTCACCTCCACCTCGATCGCGCGCTTCGCGTAGCTCGTGAGCGTGATCTTCCCGGCCAGATCGAGCCGGACGAACTCGTACCGGTCGAACACCAGCGCCTTGACGGTCCGGCCCGTCTCGACGTCCGACTTCTTCACCACCACGTCCACCGTCGTCGTCAGGTCCAGGTCCGTCGCCCCGCCCGGCGCGGTGTACGTCATCAGGTTCTGCGCGATCAGCCGGCTGCCCGGGGCCTGGAACGTCGCCGGGTCCTTCGGGTCGAGCTTGTCGTTGCGGACGATGATCGCCGGCGCCGTCGTGAACGGCGCGTCCGTCGAGTTGATCAGCCGCACCATGTGCACGACCTTCGGCGACGCGAGTTGCCGCGCCACCTCGGCCTTGCGGTTGTCGTCGAACTGCCGGAACACCTCCGGCGGAGGCGCGACCGGCACGTCCAGCGAGTACACGTCCTTGTACTGCACCGCGTACTGCGCCACCGGCAGCACCATCCGCTGGCCCTTCTTCAGCGTCACGTTCCGGACGGAAAACACGTACAGGTCTTCCGCCTTCTCGCCGCCCGACGGCGCGTCGGGCCCGAGGTCCACCGCCCTGGCCCCGCCCGGCGCCGGGGCCGCGCGGACGACCGGCGACTGGCCCGCCTGCTGGGTCATGATCGCGTTGCTGAACGCGAACTGCGTCGCGTTCCCGTTATTCAGCATCATCACGTTCTGGTCGTTGCTGCCCATGTGCACCGACAGCCGCGCCGCCGCCTGCTGGAGCGCCATCGGGTCCTGTGACGACGAGAACGCGAAGCTCGGCACCCCGACCACCAGGTGCACCGTCACGCCGTCCATGTCCGCCAGCTCGTTGATCAGCGTCGCCTGGAGCTGCAGGACGGCGTTGCCCTTCCCGTCGATGATCACCTTGTAGTTCGGGATCCACCGCACGCCCTTCTGCAGGTAGAGCATGCCGACGTCCGCCTGCTTCTGCGCGGGCTTGCCGGCCCAGTCGAGGTGGAGCGTGAACAGGTTCCGCATCTCCTCGCGCGCCAGCGCCGTCTTGGGCGGCTTGGCGAACGTCACGTCGACGATCCGGTTCATGTCGACCGGCTTGATCCCGTTCACCGTCTTCACCATCACCACGTTGCCGTAGACCGACAGCTTTTCCCCGCCGTCGTGCGGCGCCAGCCGCTCGAGCTCGTCGCCCGTCTGCACCGGGATCGACATCAGCGTGCAGTTGTACGACACCGGCGTCACTTCGCGCCCCGCCGCCGCGGCCTCGTGCGCGTGCGGCGGCATCTCGACGAGCGTCACGTCCGCCCCGATGTTCGCCTGGATCAGCTCGCGCACGGTCAGCGCCGTCCGCTCGACCGTGACCCGCTTCGCCGCGGCGGTGACGCCGGTCAATCGCGCGTCCTTGTCCGCCGAGTAAGGCCAGAACGTCCCGAGCACCGGGTTGGGCACCGAGTCGATCGTCACGTTCCCCCCCGCGTCCACCGGCATCCGCCCCGCGTGCAGCACGAACGCGTGCCCGTCCTTGAACACGGTCACCTCCCGCACGGGCATGCGCGCCAAGCCAGTCACTGGCGTGGGCGCCTCGGCGAGCGCGTTAAGAGCGAAAAGAAGGACGAAGGCGGAAGGATGAAGGATGAACCGGCGGCGCATGCGTGCACTCCTTGGTCGATGTGCCGCGAGCTTATGACGCGAGGGAGAGCAGGGGGGTAACGAGACGGTAACTCGCGCGAACGCACGTGTCGGGGCGAGGTTTGACCGGGTGGCCAATCGATTAGTAAGATCATCGCCCCACCCCAATTCGGTGTTTCTGTCCTAAGCCAAAGTGGGTGGCCGAATCGGGCCCCAAGCCCCGAGGCTTCATGGCGCGCGTCGAACTCCAGAACGTCAGCAAGATTTACCCCGGCGGCGTCACCGCCGTCGCGGGGGTTGATCTGGCCATCGCCGACCAGGAGTTCGTCGTCCTCGTCGGGCCCTCCGGGTGCGGGAAGAGCACCACGCTCCGCATGGTCGCGGGCCTCGAAGAGATCACGGCCGGGACGGTCACGATCGGCGAGCGGGTCGTCAACCACGTCCCGCCGAAGGACCGCGACATCGCGATGGTCTTTCAGAATTACGCCCTCTACCCGCACATGACCGTCTACCGCAACATGGCCTTCGGCTTGGAGCTGCGGAAGGTGCCCAAGGCTGAGATCCGCCAGCGGGTCGAACAGGCGGCGAAGATCCTCGATATCGGCCATTTGCTCGACCGCAAGCCCAAGCAACTCTCTGGCGGGCAGCGCCAGCGCGTCGCCGTCGGGCGGGCGATCGTCCGTGAGCCGGCCGCGTTTTTGTTCGACGAGCCGCTGTCGAATTTAGACGCGAAATTGCGAGTCACGACGCGGGCCGAGCTCAAACGGCTCCACCAGCGCCTGCGGACGACTACAATTTACGTCACCCACGACCAGGAAGAGGCCATGACCTTGGGCGACCGCATCGTCGTCCTGAAAGATGGCCGGATTCAGCAGGCGGACCGGCCGCTGACGGTGTACAATCACCCTTCCAACCGTTTCGTCGCCGGGTTTATCGGAATGCCCCCGATGAACTTCTTCGACGGGGTGGTGAAACTGGTCGAGGGGGAGATGGCGTTCGACGAGGGGCGCGACGTTTCGGGAGCGGGATTCAGGATCCCGATCCCGGGACGGCTCCGAGAGAACTTGTCAGGCCGGGTCGGCCAGCACGTGGTGCTGGGGATTCGGCCCGAGCACTTCCACCTGTCGCCCGTGGGCGGCCCGGGGGAGTGTGCCGAGATCGAGGTGATTGTGACGGTGATCGAGCCGCTGGGAAACGACATGGACGTTTACGTCCGGACCGCGCTGCACGACCCGGTCGTCGCGCGGGTCGAGGCCCGGGCGGGACTGGAACGGGATGCGCGGGTCCGGCTGTACGCGGACCTGCGGCGCGTCCACTTTTTCGAGCCCGGAGAGGCCGGGATGAACATCAGCCTTTCGAAAGAGGCGGCCCATGCGCTTGCGTAAGCGACGCCATGGGACTAGCCTTGACGGAAGCCGCACGGCTATGTCCGCCGGACGAAGGAGACTTCGCCCGGGCGGGTGATGGCGTTCATCCGCCGGTTTTTCGTCGGGTTCGGGTGAGTGGGCCGCCGGTTGGTGGCCTATTTTGTTTGGTACGTTGCGGACGAGTGCGGTACGCGAATTGTGACGTGATACGCGAGGGTGAGAGAATAGCGTCGCACAAGTGAATAGGTCGGCCCGTCCGTCGGACGGGTCGGCCGGACAACTGAATAGTCTGGCGAGCGAGCGAGGACAGGACTTATGCCGAATCCGGAACTGCTGCGAATCGTCGACGGGATCGCCCGCGACAAGAATATCGAGCGCGAGCAGGTCTACTCCGACGTGGAGCAGGCCATCGCTTCCGCGCTGCGCAAGCAATTCAACACTGAGGACACGAGCGAGTTCGCGGTCACTCTCGAGCGGGGCACGGGCGACATTACGGTGCAGCGCGGCGGGGAATCGATCCCGCTCTCGGCGCTCGGGCGCATCGCCGCCCAGACCGCCAAGCAGGTCATGATCCAGCTGATCCGCCAGGACGAGCGCGGCAGCATCTACGAAGAGTTCAAGGACCGCGTCGGCACGATCGTGACGGGGACGATCGCGCGGTTCGAGGGCGGGACGATGATCGTCAACCTCGGCCGGGCCGAGGGCATCATGCCCAAGAGCGAGCAGATCCCGGGCGAGGCCCACCAGCAGGGCGAGCGCATCCAGGCACTCGTCCTGGAAGTCCGCGACACGCCGGCGGCCGTCAAGATCATCATGAGCCGCAGCCACCCGGAACTGATCCGCCGCCTGTTCGAGCGCGAGGTGCCCGAGGTGGGCGAGCGGACGATCGAGATCAAGGCGCTGGCGCGCGAGCCCGGCCACCGGACGAAGATCGCCGTGTCGTCGATCGACACGAAGGTCGACGCGGTCGGCGCGTGCGTCGGCGTCCGCGGCAGCCGCATCAAGAACATCGTCGACGAGCTCGGCGGCGAGAAGATCGACATCGTCCGCTGGAACGAGTCGTCGCAGATCCT
>DATHXE010000289.1:0-2796 GCA_035459845.1 Tepidisphaeraceae bacterium
CGGCCGCAAAGTCCTCACGAAACGCGCACACCTTCTCAGGGTGGTCCTCCCAGATGTCCTGCGTGTTCAGCGCGGTGAACCCGACGTCCTCGTTCACCATCTTCGCGTTCCACGGCTCGCCCACACAGCACCCGGCCATGCTCCCGGACTGGATGTTGGCGAACATGCTCGCCGGCGGAACCACGCCCAGGTCCATGTCCTTGTCCGGATTGATCCCGCCCTCGGCGAGCCAGTACCGGATCCACATCGCGTGCGTCCCGGGCGGGAAGGTCATCGCGAAGCTCAGCGGCTTCCCCTTGGCCTTGGCCGCGTCCACGAAGGGCTTGAGCACTTTGGGGTCCGCCTGCACCTTCCCGCGCAGGTCCTTCGTCAGACTGATGCTCTGCCCGTTCCGGTTCAGCAGCCAGGGGATGACCATCGGCACCTTCTGCCCGATCAGTCCGAGCGTCGATGCGATCGGCATCCCGATCAGCATGTGGGTCCCGTGGATGTCCCCGGTCGCCAGCGAGTCGTAGATCGACCGCCAGTTCGCCTTCTTGTCGATCGTCGCGTTGATCCCGTACTTCTTGAAGAAGCCCTTCTCGTGGGCGATGACGATGGGCGAGCAGTCGGTCAGGGCGATCATGCCGAAGCGGAGGTCGGGCTTTTCCGGGCCGTCCCCGGCCGTCGCGCCCACCGCCGTCGGCTTGCTCTCGCACCCGCCCAGCGCGGCCGCCGCTCCCCCGAGCAGCGCCGCCCCCGCCAGCGACCGCAGCACCTGTCGCCGCGACGCCCCACCGATCGACCCCGTACCCGACTTGACCGCCCGCATGTGATTCTGAACGTTCATACTGATCAATCCATCCTTCCCGGTGATTCTGACTCTCGACCGCTAACGTCTGACCTCCGACTTCCGACTTCCGCCTAACGCCTAACGCCTGTCGCCCACCGCTTCGCGCACGACGTACGTCTGCCCGTTCCGCAGCGCCATCGGCGGGTATTCGGTCTCCGGGCACGTCAGCCGCAGCGCGTCGGCGGCCTCGCGGTACGCGGCGCTGTCCGTGCACCGGTCCGCCACCTCCGCCACGTCCACGTCCGGCGCCACGTGCCCCCAACGGATCATCTGTTCGAGCAGCCACCCCACGTGCGTCCGGCTCGGGAACGTCGCCGCCGGCGCGAAGCTCCGCATCGCCCAGTCCGCCGGCCGCATCCACGCGAACCGCGGCCCCACCCCGAACGTCCGGTCGACCGTCAGGCACTCGCGCACCACGTCCGCCGGCACGCCCACGTACCGCGGCATCGCCAGCATCTCCGCCAGCGCCCCCACGTTCGCCGGCTCGCTGCACCACCGGCACGCGCGGAGCACCGCGCGGATCATCGCGGGCAGAAGCTGCCGGTTGTCCGCCGCCCACCGCCGCGTCACCGCCAGCACCTTCTCCGGGTGCCCGGGCAGGATGTCCGCCGTCGGCGCGACGACCACCCCCGCCCCCTCGCGCTGCGCCAGCGTGTTCCACGGCTCCCCGACGCAAAACCCGTCGAGCGACCCGCCCGCCAGGTGCCCCACCATCTGCGGCGGCGGGATCACGCACAATTTCACGTCCAAATCGGGGTTGATCCCCGCCCCCTCCAGCCACTCGCGGAGCAGGTAATGGTGCATCGAGCACCCGAACACGTGTCCGAGCACGACCGGGCCCTCCGCCCCACGGTGCGGGGCCTGAACGAACCGCGCGAGCGTCGCCGCCGAGTTCGCACCCTGCTCGATCAGTCGTTTGGAAAGGGTGATCGCGTTGCCCCCGCACGACAGCGACATCACGCCCACGATCGGCTCCCCCTGCCACTCGGCCGCCCCGGGGGCGCCGGCCGCCAGCGCGCTCGCCAGCGGCATGCCGAGCAGTGCGTGGCTCGCGTCCAGGTGCCCGTACGCGAGCTTGTCACGAACGTTCGCCCACCCGATCTGCCGCTCCAGCGAGACGGCCAACCCCTCGTCGGCGAAGAACCCGAGTTCGAGCGCCGCCACCAGCGGCGCCGCGTCGATCAGCGGGACGAACCCGACCCGCACCGGGCCGCGTACCGCGCCCGCGCCGCCGGTCGACCGACCGGCCTTGCGCGAGCTCTCCTGATTTGTGCTGCCGCCCAACCCGGACACGCGAACCGACCTGACTACCTCTCCGATGACTACCGCCGTCGCGACCCGACCGACCGGTTCCTCACTCCCGGTCGAGCGTGCCGTGCGTCAATGCCTGCGGAACTGCTTCCTCGTCGTTCCGTTCCTCTTCCACCACTGCCGCATTGACGTGCCAGAATCTAAGGGCACAATCTCCATGAATCAAACTTATTCTAGCGATGGGAGACATGAGTCCTGCTCATGTACTTTGCATGGAAGATGTGCACCAGCTTCGATCGTTCCTCGCGGTTGCCGAAAACTTAAGCTTCACCCGTGCCGCGGAAGGCCTGTTCCTCACCCAATCCGCCGTCAGTCACCAAATCGCGGACCTCGAACGCGCATTGGGCGTGGAATTATTTATCCGCCACGGGCGGACCATCGAGCTCACCCCCGCCGGCCGCGTGCTCGTCGACCGCGCGCGGCGAATCTTCGCCGATCTCAAGGACGCCAAAGCCGCCGTCGTCGCCGCCGCCCGCCCGGACATGGGCCGCCTCCGAATCGGCGCCTCTGCGACCGCCTGCCAGTACCTGATCCCCGAATCCCTCCGCGAGTTCCGCGAGTCGTTCCCGGCATACTCTCTCTCGATCACGCCCGGCGACTCACCGATGGTCACCGACCGCCTGCTCGATGGGTCGATCGACCTGGGCGTGATG
>DATHXE010000290.1:0-1679 GCA_035459845.1 Tepidisphaeraceae bacterium
CACCAATCGCGCCGACTGGGAAAAGGAAGCCCAGCAGATCTGCGAGCAGATCCTCACCGCCGCCGGCCTCTTCCCCATGCCCGCCGACCGCGCGCCCGTGAAGGCGACGATTCACGGAAAAATCGACCGCGACGAATACACGGTCGAGAAGGTCTATTTCGAGTCCTTCCCCGGCCACTACGTCACCGGCAACCTCTACCGCCCCAAGAAGGCCCCGCCGCAGGGCACGAAGATGCCCGCCGTCCTCTGCCCGCACGGCCACTGGAACAACGGCCGCTTCTTCGAGGCCAACGACGCCGCCGTGAAGAAGGAACTCGCGTCGGGCGCAGAGAAGACCGCCGAGGGCGCCAAATACCCACTGCAGGCGCGCTGCGCCATGCTCGCCCGGATGGGCTGCGTCGTCTTCCATTACGACATGATCGGCTACGCCGACTCCAAGGGCATCGAGCACCGCCGCTCCGGCAACGTCGCCCCCGCCGGCTTCGAAGAGGTCGGCCCCGGCCTCCGCCTCCAATCCGTCCTCGGCCTCCAAACCTGGAACTCGGTCCGCGCCCTCGACTTCGTCGCCGCGCTGCCGGAAGTCGACGCCTCGCGCCTAGCCGTTACCGGCGCGTCCGGCGGCGGCACCCAGTCGATGCTCCTCGCCGCCATCGACCCGCGCATCAGCGTCTCGTTCCCGGCCGTCATGGTCTCTCAGAACATGCAGGGCGGATGCGTCTGCGAAAACGCCCCCCTCCTCCGCGTGAACGCGAACAACATCGCCTTCGCCGCCGCCTACGCCCCCAAGCCCCAGGCCATGACCGGGGCGGATGACTGGACCAAGGACATCGAGACCAACGGCCTGCCCCAGCTCAAAAAGGTCTACGGCCTGTTCGACGCCGCCGACCACGTCGCCGCCACGTACAAGGCATTCGGGCACAACTACAACCAGGTCTCGCGCGAGCTGATGTACAACTGGCTCAACACCCACCTCAAGCTCGGCCTCCCCTCCCCCGTCGTCGAAAAGCCCTTCACGCCCGTCCCGCCAAAGGACCTGTCCGTCTGGAACGACAGCGAGCACAAGGTGCCCGCCAACGTCGCCGACGCCAAGGCCGTGCTGGCCGCGTGGACTGAGGCGTCCGAGAAGGGCCTGCGGCACATGATCGCGTCCGACCAGAATGACTACCGCCGGATGCTCACCGGCGCGCTCCGCGCCATGGTCGGCGACCGCTGGCCCGTCCAGGCCCAAATCGTCGACGGCTCGATCAAGCAGCGCACCGCCGACGGCGCGACCATCGAGACCGGCCTGGTCACCCGCCCCGCCGACCCGAGCTTCGCTCTCGTCAGCCAGCCCGCGGCGAAAAAAGAAGAAGCGACCAAACTGATCGCCGGCCCCGAAAAATCCGCCGTCCCGTACGCGTTCGTCAAGCCGGCCGACTGGAACGGCGAGACGATCATCATGGTCCACCCCGCCGGCAAGGGCCTGCTCGTCGACGAAACCGGCGCACTCATCGGCCCCGTCAAGACGATCCTCGCCGCCAAGTACGCCGTCCTCGCCGGCGACCTCTACGCGACCGGCGAGTTCCTCGAAGGCGGCAAGACCCCCGCCGACCTCCGCCCGGTCTCCAAAGACTTCTCCGGCTTCACCCTCGGCTACAACCGCAGCGTCCTCGGCGAGCGCGTCCACGACATCCTCACCC
>DATHXE010000291.1:0-2577 GCA_035459845.1 Tepidisphaeraceae bacterium
AGGACGCCGTCTTCCCCGTCGTCGACGACCTCGTGAAGATGCTCGCCAAGAACCGCATCGTCCACCGCGTCTCCACCTGGGGCAACCAGCTCGCCCTCCGCGTCCACCTCGCCTGGCGGTGGGCCGAGCTCGTGATCAGCCAGACCCACGAGGACTGCGTCACCTTCGAGCACCACATCATCACCGAAGGCGAAAAACGCGGCGAGGAGCGGGCCGAAGACCACTCCCACCAGTACGACCTCCGCGACCCCCTCCCCAAGACGATCGCCGAACAGGAGCTCCAGTTCTTCCTGGGTCGTCTGGCGCAAGACTTGGTCGAACCCGAGCCCGACGCGGAAATCCCACCGGGTGAGGGGAAAGGTCAGTGACGACGGATCAGTCGACGTTTGCCGCTTGCGGCTAAGCGACAAACTCACCCCGTGACGAGGCACCCATGGCCCACCTGAGGACGACGCAGCTCGACGGCGTGCCCGTCCTGCGCATCGAGGGCGCCCTCGGTCACGCCGAGGTCGTCGCCGTCGAGCGCGCCTTCCGCGACGCCACCGTCGCCGCGGGCGCCGCCATGGTCATCGACCTGTCCGGCGTCAACTTCCTCGGCACCGCCGGCATCGCCCTCCTCCTCGAGGCCGCACAGACCCTCAAGCGCGCCGGCGGCAAGGTCGTCGTCGGCGGCGCCCAACCCCGCGTCGCCGAGGTCCTCAAACGCCTCCGCCTCGAACGCGTCCTCCCGATCACCGACACCGTCGAGGACGGCGTCGCCCTCGCCAAGCCGTAAAGCGCGCGCGTCACCCGTGATAGCTGCAACGCAACGCGTTGCTGACGCGCCCGACAACGCACCGCCCCGTCCGCGCGCCATCCCGTTACAATCCGCACATGGAAGACACAAGGGAAACCCAACTTCCCGTCGCCGACGTCTCCGACCCGATCGCGACGGACCTCCCGTGCGCGTTCTGCTCGTACAACCTGCGCGGCGTGCGCCGGGACGGCGCCTGTCCCGAGTGCGGCCGGCCCGTCGAGCGGACGATCAACGAAGACCTCCGTCTCGCCAACCCGGCGTGGCTCGCCTTCCAGGCGCGGACGATGCTCTGGCTGATCGCCGTTGGCCTGCTGAACACCCAGACGCCCGGCCCGATCTACGAACGTTGGGCGATGCCCCTGCTGTTCACGTTCGCCTCGTCCGCGGCGCTGTTGTACGCGTGCTGGCGCCTCGGCACGCCCGAGGGCGACGAGCCGCCCGAGGACATGCTCGGCACGCAGCAGCGCGCGGTCCGGCTCGCGGGGATCGCCGCCGCCGGCCTCGCCGTGCTCGACGTGATCAGTTACGTATTCGACGGGCTGTGGAAGTTCCGGTCGGACCTCGCGCTGGGCGCGATGTTCTTCATCCGGTCGGCCGTGATCGTCGTCCTCGACTGGCTGGTCGTGATGCTCGTGTACCGGCTCGCCCGGCGCGTCCGGCCGGCCGAGCCCTCGCTGATCGGTCACGCAAAGCTGGTCCTCTGGGCCCTTCCGATCGCACACCTCGCGCTCGTGCTCACCGGCCTCGCCAGCCTGCTGATCGAGCCCGGCGTGAGCGAGACCGCGAGCAACGTGATCGCCACCGTCTGGACGGTCATTCAGTGGTGCTCGCCGGTGGTCATAATGGCGTTCGCGATGTTCTGCGGGCGAATGCACCAGGCGCTCGCCCGGGCGGCTTCAGAATCCGAATCCAAGCCAGCCCCGTCGATGACCCCGGCGTCCGCTGCGGCACTTTCGGAATGACACGCGCTCCCGTGACCGACGCCCCATCTCCCCACCCCCTCATCCCCCCACCCCTATCCCTGCACCCCCGCCTCCGGACTCGCCTTGTCCGCCGCCAGGGCCGCCTGCAACACCTCCACCACCCGCGGCGACCCGATCTCGCGCTTCCCGAATCCCGGCAGCGCCCCCGCCGCTACCGCCGCCGCCTGCGCGTCGGCGTAGTTGCTCACCAGCATCATCTTCAGCCCCGGGCTCATCGCGCGCAAGTGCCGGATCGCGTCTACCCCCATCGCGTGCGTAAACCCGTACCCCAGCTCCCGATTGAACAAGATCAGATCCACCCCGTCCGCCAACACCCGGCTCAGCTCGCGGTCGTCATCCGCGCTCACCACCTTCACGTCCTTCCCCACGCGCTGGACGGTCATCCGCAGATAAGAACTGTCCGGCCCGCAGTGGCCCACGAGTGCGATCTTCTTAGCCATAATGAGGAATTGTAGGGCAAAGAGTGTGCCCGGGTTTCGCGTAACGATTAACGATTAATGCTTAAGAAGCCGTCTGCCGTCCTTAAGCATTAATCGTTAATCGTTACCGTCCGCTGATCACTCCGACACATCCTCATCCAAATCCCCTTCCTTCGGCGGCGCCGCGTCCGCCGACCTCCTGAAGATCGCCAGCACCCGGTCCAAATGCACCACGAACAACTTATTGTCGTGCTCGAGCTCGACCGGGATCGCCTCCCGCGGGTCGAACAGCACCTTGTCGTAATTGCGGATCGTGTGGTCGTCGTCGTTCTCGATCTCTTTGGAGATCGCGATGACCCGGCCGGTGATCACCGGGATC
>DATHXE010000292.1:0-5305 GCA_035459845.1 Tepidisphaeraceae bacterium
AAGCTGCCGGAAAAGCGGCAGAGTTTGATGTTCAGCGCGACGATGCCGCCGGACATCCGAAAGCTCGCCGACACGATCCTGGTCGACCCGGTGACGATCACGGTGAGCCGGACGGGGACGGCCGCCGAGACGGTGGACCACGCGGTGCTGCACCTGGAGACGCCGCAGAAGCCGGCGGCGCTGGTCAGCTACATCAAGGCGCACGCGACCGGGCGGACGCTCGTGTTCACGCGGACCAAGCGCGGGGCGGACAAGGTCGTGAAGCACCTGGAAAACTTCGGCATCCGGGCCGCGGCGCTGCACGCGAACAAGAGCCAGAGCCAGCGCAAGCGGGCGATGGTGGCGTTCAAGGGGGACCGCCCGCCGGTGATGGTGGCGACGGACATCGCCAGCCGCGGGCTGGACATCAACGAGATCACGCACGTGATCAACTTCAACGTGCCGAACGTGCCCGAGACGTACGTGCACCGGATCGGCCGCACGGGCCGGGCGGGCGCGGAGGGGACGGCGGTCAGCTTCTGCGATGGCGAGGAGCGCGCGTACCTGCGCGACATCGAAAAGCTCCTCGGCAAGCGCGTGCCGGTGCTCCGGCCGGATTTCACGAGAGACCCGAACCAGCCGACCGAGCTGCCGGCCAAGGGCGAGCGGCGCGAGCGCCAGCCGCAGCGCCCGGCGGAGCCGAGACAGGTGCGGCCGGCGCCCGCGGACGGGGAGGACAGGGGAAACGATGCCGGCGATCGGTCGCACGACGACATCGGCGACGCCGAGCGCGCGGGCGAGCGCCCGCGGCGGCAGGACCGGCCGGCGCACGGCGGGGCTCGGCCGGGCGCGGGCAAGCCGTTCATGAAGCCACCCGTGGGCGTGCACAAGGGCGGGCCGCGGAAGTTCGGGCCGGGCGGTGGCGGCGACGGGCAAGGTGGCGGGGCTCGGCCGCCGCAGCGGTCGTTCGGCGGGCCGTCGGGTGCGCGGCCGAACGAAAAGCCGCGCGTGGCGGCACCGGCGGCGCACCACCGTGACCCGGCGCGGCGCCCGGGCGGCGGGACGGCCGGGACGAGTGGGCCGCGCGTGCACGGGCCGGCGATCGAACAGCAGGCGGCGCCCGCCCCGCGACACGTGCAGCACGGCCCCAGGCCCGCCCCGCGGCCGGCGTCGGCCAAGGGCGGGTACGTCGGCCAGAACACCTACGGAAAGCCGCCGGCGGGCAAGCCCGTTGCCAAGCCGGGGTTCGCCAAGCCCGGCGGGTTCGGCGCGCCGCCGGCGAGCGGCGGGGCGAAGCCGGGCGGGAAGTTCAAGCCGCGCGGCGGCGGTGGGCCGGTGAACCAGTGGGGCTACCGGCCGAACAGCGCCGGCGGTAAATCGCAAGGCAAGCGAAAGTAATCAATCTCGCGCGCAACACGGGCCGTGGCACTTCAGTGCCACGGCCCTTTCGCGCGCCCTGCCCCGTTCTGGGCACCTTGACCGCTCACCGACTTAGTGTACTATTTACACCAACAAGGAGTCCGCCGATGCCGCTGCTCCCCGACCTTTACCGCCCGACCCTCGGCCTGCTCACGGACCTGTACCAGCTCACGATGGCGTACGGGTACTTCAAGCTCGGGCGACACCAGCGCGAGGCGGTCTTTCAGCTCACGTACCGGAAGAACCCGTTCGGCGGGGGGTTCGCGATCGCCGCCGGTCTCGCGTACGCGATCGACTACCTCGAGACGCTCCGCTTCGACCCGGCCGACCTTTCTTATCTCGAGACGCTCCGCGGGAACGACGACCGCCCGCTGTTCGACCGACCGTTCCTGGATCACCTGGCGGGGATGCGGTTCGCGTGCGACGTGGACGCGGTGCCGGAGGGGACGGTCGTCTTCCCGCACGAGCCGCTGGTGCGCGTGAGCGGGCCAATGCTGCAGGCGCAGATCGTCGAGACGGCGCTGCTGAACATGGTCAATTTCCAGACGCTCGTGGCGACCAAGGCGGCGCGCGTCTGCCTGGCGGCGCGGGGCGAGCACGTGGTCGAGTTCGGCCTGCGCCGGGCGCAGGGGATCGACGGCGGGCTCGCCGCGAGCCGGGCCGCGTACCTCGGCGGGGCGCACGGGACGAGCAACGTGTTGGCCGGGCGATTGTTCGGCGTGCCGGTCGCCGGGACGCACGCGCACTCGTGGGTGATGAGCTTCGATACGGAACTCGAATCGTTCGACGCGTACGCGCGGGCGATGCCGAACAACTGCGTCTTCCTGGTCGACACGTACAACACGCTGGACGGCGTGCGGCACGCGGTGGAGGTCGGAAAGCGCCTGCGGGCCGGCGGGCACGAGATGGTCGGCATCCGCCTGGACTCGGGCGACCTCGCGTACCTGTCGATCGAGGCGCGCAAGATCCTCGACGCCGGCGGGTTCCCCAAGGCGCGGGTCCTGGCGAGCAACGACCTCGACGAGAACATCATCGCGAGCCTGAAGGACCAGGGCGCGCGGATCGACACGTGGGGCGTGGGCACCAAGCTCGTGACCGCGTACGACCAGCCGGCGCTGGGCGGGGTGTACAAGCTGGCGGCGACGCGCGGCGGGCCGGCGGACCCGTGGCAGTACAAGGTGAAGCTGAGCGAGCAGGCGATCAAGATCAGCACCCCGGGCGTGCAACAGGTGCGAAGGTACCTCGACGGCCCCGCCGGCGCCGAAGCGACCGCCGACATGATCTACGAGGTGCACCACGCGCCGCGCGGCGACGCGACCATCGTCGACCCGCTCGATTTCTCCCGGCGCAAGCGCATCCCCGCGGGAACGCCGTACGAGGACCTGCTGGTCCCGATCTTCCGGGGCGGGGAGCGCGTCTACGACGTTCCCGAGCTGGCGGTCAGCCGCAAGCGGACGGGCGAGCAACTCGCGCGGTTCCACGGGGGGGTGAAGCGGTTCGTGAACCCGCACACGTACCCGGTCGGGCTGGAGAAGTCGTTGTACGATCTGAAGGCGCGGCTGATATTGGAGGCGCGCGGCGTGCCGGCCGAACCGGCGGGGTCGTGGGCCCCGGCGGGCGAAGGCGTGGCGACGACGTAGGGTGGGCTCTGCCCACCGATTTTGAGGACGGCGTCTTGGTGTTTCGGACGGACATCGCGGGAGCGGTGGGCGGAGCCCACCCTACGGAGGACTCATGCAGCTCATCAAGCTCGCCGCCGCGGTGGTCAACACGACGCCGCTCGACTGGGACGGGAATCGCGACCGCATTCTCGGCGCGGTCGCCGCGGCCCGGGCGCAGGGCGTGTCGATCTTGTGTTTGCCGGAACTGTGCGTGAGCGGGTACGGGTGCGAGGACGCGTTCCACTCGCCGGGCACCGCAGAGATGGCGTGGCGCGTCTTGCGCGACGAGATCGTCCCGCACACGCGCGGGATCGTCGTGTCGGTCGGGCTGCCCGTGCTGCACCAGAACGCGCTGTTCAACACGGCCGCGCTGATCGCCGACGGCCGCGTGGTCGGGCTGGTCGCCAAGCGCTTCCTCGCCGGGGACGGCATCCACTACGAACCCCGCTGGTTCAAACCCTGGCCCACCGGCATCGTCTCCCAGATCACCCTCCCCGGTCCGAACCAATCGGCAATCGGCAATCGGCAATCGGCAATTCCTCAGGACTCAGCACTCAGGACTCAGGACTTCACCCTCCCCATCGGCGACATCCACTTCGACGTGGGCGGCGTCAAAATCGGCTTCGAGATCTGCGAGGACGCGTGGGTCGCCAAGCGCCCGGGCGGCGCACTGGCCCTCGAGGGCGTGGACGTGATTTTGAACCCGTCCGCCTCCCACTTCGCCTTCGGAAAGCTCGACGTCCGCAAGCGCTTCGTCCTCGAAGGCTCCCGCGCGTTCGGCGTCACCTACGTCTACGCCAACCTCGTCGGCAACGAGTCCGGCCGCGCCATCTACGACGGCGGGGCGGTCATCGCCAGCGCGGGGAAGCTCGTCGGACAGGGGCCGCGGTTTACGTTCAAGGATTTCGATCTGACGACGGCGGTCGTCGACGTGGCCGCGACGCGCATGGCGCAGGCGCGGACGGGAAGTTTTACGCCGGCGATCGACAATGATCGGTCGGACCGGGCGAGCGCGCCGTTCGCGTACCCGCCCGCCAAGATCGAGCCGTGGGTGCTGCGCGGCGCGCCGTGGGAGGATGGGGATCATGTGAAGGAAGAGGAGTTCGCCCGGGCCGAGGCGCTGGCGCTGTTCGACTACATGCGCAAGAGCCGCAGCGGCGGGTTCGTCGTCTCCCTGAGCGGCGGCGCCGACTCCGCGGCGGTCTGCTGCCTTATCCGTGGCATGGTCGAGATGGGCGTCGCTGACCTGGGGATGGACGGATTCCTCTCCAAGATTTCGTACGTCAAGGGCATCCCGAACAAGCCGGGGGAGAGCGGAGGGGGCGTCGCCCCGGATACGGGAGCGCGGCCGAATCCCGAGATCGACGCGCTCATGCGCGTCCTCCTGACCACCGCGTACCAGGCGTCGGAGAACAGCGGCCCGGTCACCCGCGCCGCGGCCCGCGCCGTCGCCGACGCCGTCGCGTCGACGCACATGGAGTTCGAGATCGGCGGGCTCGTGAAGGAGTACGTCCGCATCGTCGAAGGGGGCCTGGCGCGCAAGCTCGCCTGGCAGACGGACGACATCGCGCTGCAGAACATCCAGGCGCGCGTGCGGGCGCCCAGCGTGTGGATGCTCGCCAACCTCAGGAACGCGCTGCTGCTGGCGACCAGCAACCGGTCGGAGGCGGCCGTGGGTTACGCGACGATGGACGGCGACACGTCGGGCGGCCTGTCGCCGGTCGCGGGCATCGACAAGAATTTTTTGCGGGCGTGGCTGCGGTGGCTGGAGAATACGGGGCCGGAGGGGTTTGCACCGATGCCGGCGCTGCGGGCGATCACGGCCCAGGCGCCGACGGCCGAGCTCCGGCCGCCGGATAAGCACCAGACGGACGAGGACGATTTGATGCCGTACGACCTCCTCGACGCGATCGAGCGGGCGGCGATCAGGGACAAGCGCACGCCGGTCGAGGTGTACCAGGTGATGCGGTCGACGTTCCCGCAGCACGGGCCTGAGCAGTTGCTGGTGTGGGTCGAACGGTTTTTCAGGCTGTTCTGCCGGAACCAGTGGAAGCGCGAGCGGTACGCGCCGAGCTTCCATTTGGACGACGAGAACTTGGACCCGAAGACGTGGTGCCGGTTCCCGATTCTGTCGGCCGGGTACGAGCGGGAGTTGGCGGAGTTGCGGGCGTACGTGGGGCGCGGGGAGAAGTGACGTAGACAGCTGCGACGCGGCGCGTTGCTGACGCGCGGAGTTGGAGGGACGT
>DATHXE010000293.1:0-13409 GCA_035459845.1 Tepidisphaeraceae bacterium
CGAACGGGTTCTTCGTGAACGCGGCGACGGCGATCGCCGTGCCGGTGGCGGGGAAGACGATGACCCTGTCGGGGCTCGTCTCGGGGTCGCAGGAACTGACGGTCGACGTGGGCGGGGGCGGCACGCTGCGGGTCACGGGCGTGACGCTCTCGGGCAGCTCCAATTCGTTCGCGGGAAACTGGACGGTGAATTCGAGCGGCGGGACGACGGGCCGCGTGGCGCTGGCGTACGGGATCTCGTCCTTCCCGGGGCAGACGTTTAGCGCGTCGGCCGGGACGCTGTCGCTGGGCGACTCGGCGTTCGGCGTGACGCTGAACAACGCGAGCACCGTGCAGGCGAGCGGCGCGGGCGTGGTCGAACTGAGCGGGCGCGGGGCGAATGGGACGGCGGTGGTCGTCGGCGGAAATTTGACGGCGACCGCGGGCGGCAAGATCGTCGTCGGCGACGCGCAGACGGACGACAGCGGGATCACGTTCCTCAATACGGCCAACGTGACGGCCGACGGGGGCACGGTCGTGCTCCGGCCGCGGGCTGCGGCGCTCACGCTCGACAACGCGAACCTCAACTCGCTGACGATCACCAACGGCGGCGCGCTGGTGCTGGCGGGCACATCGGACCTGACGATCAACAAGGACGTGGCGCAGGCCGGCGCGTGGACGCTGACGAACCAGTCGGCGAGCACGCTCAAGATCGCGGCGTGCAGCCAGGACACGACGGCGGGGCTGACGCTGCGGGCCGAGGCCGGCGTGACCCGGTACGAGGCGACGGCGCTCAAGATCGGCGGGCCGGCGGCGAACGGGGCGGTCGCGGCGGAGCTGCGCGGCGGGACGATCGACTTGCGGAACGACGTGGCGGGCGTGCAGTTCACGTATCAGCCGGCGAGCGTGGTCGGCGGGTGGGGGCAGATCGGGACGAGCGCGGCGAACCAGTCGCACGTGATCCCGGCGGGCGGGGGCGTACAGTTCTACGCGACCGCGCCTGGGGCGGCGCTGACGGTCGTCGGCGGGATCGATGAGACGGCCGGGACCAAGGCGGCGTTTCGGATCGGGGACAACGGCGGAGTCGCGCTGGCGGTGCCCAATGCCACGCAGGCGGCGGCGTACGCGGTGGGGGCGGGGGCGATCTCGGCGGACGCGCAGGGCGCCGGCAGCGCGGCGCGGTTCGTCGCGGCGGGCGGGGTCGTGCGGGCGAACGCGAGCGCGTTCTCGTCGCCGGCGAACCGCGTGCGCCTCGAGGCGGCCAACGGCGGGACGCTGGTGACGGATTTGGGCGGCGTCGGGACGACGCTCGTCATGGGAAGCGCGAGCGGCGGCGCGATGCGGGTCGCGAGTGGCGGGTCGATCGTGACGACGTCGGCGACGTTCACGCTCAACGCCGGCGATTTGATCGGCGGCGCCGGCGGCGGCACCCTCTTTGGCTTCGCCGGCACCGCGACCGCGCCGACGACGGCACTCACGCTCAATGGGACACTGGCGCTGGACGGATCGCTGGGCGCGACGGTCGCGGCGGGGTCGACGGGCACGGTGGCGCTCCAGGGCGGGCAGACGCTCAAGTTGCTCGGATCGGCGGACATGACGGCGGCGACGCTGTCGTATTCGGGCACGGCGGCCGGGGCGGCGACGATCGAGGCCGCGGCGGGCGGGACGAACGTCGTGCGAATCGGGGCGACGCCGATCAACACGGCCGGCGACTTCGGCGGCACGCGGCAGTTCGCGGCGACGAGCGGCATCCTGCAGGTGGACGCGGCCGACGCGAACTCGGTCACGATCGGCGCGAGCGGTGCGTTGTCGGTCGACCGGACATCGGACGCAACGGCGAACCCGACGCTCCTCGGGGCGCTGGCGATCAACGGCGGGACGTTCCAGATCGGCGCCGGCGCGAGCACGACGACGGTGACCGGCACGCTGGCGGGCAAGGGCGTGTACGGGCACACGGCGACGGTCGACACGTTCGTGAACCAGGGGACGGTGCAGGCGGTCGGCGGGACGCTGACGATCAACGCGGGGCTCGTCCGGGCGACCGACACGAGCGCCTTCAACCCGAACGGGCAGACGCTGACGCTGCGCGGCGGGCTGGCGGACTTCGACGCGGTGACCAAGTCGAAGCTGCGCGTGGTCGGCGGGGCGGGCGGGACAGTGGTGATCGCGGCGGGGACGGCGACGCCGATCGCGATGAGCGGCGGGACGCTGATCGACGGGAGCTCGACCGGCACGCTGGTGGCCGTGCGCGTGCCCGCGACCGGGGCGCTGGGAACGGGGCCGGTCACGCTGAACTTGGGTCAGTTGTCGCTCAACAGCGACGTCGGCGCGGACCTGTCAGCCAACAGCGTGGCGGTCGAAGGCGCGCCGGGGTCGGTGTCGGTGATCGCGTACGACCGGGCGGTGAGCGCGCCGACGCGGATCCACAAGGTCGGCCCGGTCACGATGAACGGGCAGACGCTGGCCCTGCAGGGGTTCAACGCGCACACGCTGAACGTCGGGTCGCTGACCGTCGGCAACCTGGGCGGGCTGATCTCGACGACGTCGACCGGCGGGGCGACGCTCACGCAGGTCACGGGCGTGACGACGGTGAACGGCCCGCTCACGCTGGACGTGCGGAACACGTACGACGTGTTCGGGCTGGCGGGCGGCGGCGCGGTCACGCGGACGCTGCAGTCGGGCACGGTGCAGTTCCGGGCGTCGTCGCCGACGTACACCGGGCTGGTGACGATGTCGGGCGGGACGTCGCGCCTCCAGGCCGCCAGCGTCTTCGGCACCGGCACGTATCAGTTCGGCGGCGGGACGGTGCAGGTGGACGCGGCCAACGCGCTGGGCGGCTCGACCGGCGCGACGGTCGGCGCGGTCACGCAGACGAACGTGCTGCTGAACGTGACGGACGCGCTGAGCGGGTCGACGATCACGCACAACAACCCGGTGGGGTCGATCCAGGCGTTCGCGCCGGGGTCGATCGGCACGGGCACGGTCAACCTCGCGGGCGGGCAGTTGCGGCTGCTCAACAACGCGAGCACGAACTTCGGGGGGATCGTGTCGGCCGGGGCGGCGAAGACGTCGACGCTGGTGATCGGGCCGCTCAACGCGAGCGGGCTGCTGAACCAGACGCACGGGTTGACGACGCTCGGGTTCACGGGCGGGACGCTGAACGTGACCAACAGCAGCGGTTACGGAATGAGCGTGGGGACGATGACGTCGGGCGGGGCGGCGGCGTCGAACTTGTCGAACGAGATCGCCGGCATCTCGGCGGCGGAGACGGCGATCGGCCAGACGCTCAACGCGTACGGGTCCGGTCCGTACACGATCGGGCGCGTCGGCGGGAGCGGGACGCTGGTCTACTCGGGCACGGGGACGATGACGATCACGGGGGCCGCGCTGTCCGGGTTCACGGGGACGGTACAGGCGTCGGCTGGCGGGATCATCAACTTGAACGACCCGGGCGGCGGGGCGCTGATGGGCGGCGTGCTGAGCGTGAACGGCGGGCGCGCGAACCTGAACTTCGCCGGCACGCTCAACGGCGCGACGGCGAGCCTGACGAGCGGAACCCTGGCGTCCAACGCCCAGAACGCGATGAGCGGGTCGACGATCGCGGTGACGAACGGGACGCTGAGCGCGACCGTGGCCGGGGCGCTCGACGGGGCGACGATCAACCTGACCGGCGGGAACGTGACGGCGACGGCGGCGGGGGCGCTGGGGACCGGGACGGTCAACGTGTCGAACGGGGCGACGGTGGCGCTGCGGTCGGACGTGTCGGCGGCGATGGGCGGGAACGTGGCGGCGTCCGGGACGACATTCGTCACGCTCAGCGTCGCGCCGGTGACGCTGGAGTTCGGGCCGACCGGGCAGACGCTGTCGATCAACAACCTGTCGCTGTCGGGCGGGCAGACGGTGAACGTGACCGGGGCGAACGAGTACGCACTGGCGGTCGTCAACCCCGTGGCGATCAACGGGTCGGGCGTGGCGACGATCAACGCGACGGCGGCGGACATGGTCCTGCAGGGCGCGCTGACCGGCGCGGCGGGGCTGAGCAAGTCGGGCCTGCGCACGCTGACGCTCAACGACGGCGGCAATCACGGCGCGACGACGGTGACCGCGGGCACGCTGGCGGTGAACGGGGCCTGGACGACGGCGGGGGTGACGATCGGCTCGGCAAGCGGCTCGGCGACGCTCGACCTGGGCGGGGGCGGCGTCAACGCGCCGGGCGCGGTCACGCTGAGCAACGGGACGCTGCGGATCGGCAAGACGATCGTGGCGGGCGCGATCCCGGCGGCGACGGTGATCAACGCCGGGGCGACGGGCGACGCGGTCGTGTCGTACTTCGGGGCGAGCGCGGGGACGATGGCGAACGAGGTCGCGGTGACGACGGCGGGCGGGGCGCGGAAGCTGACGATCCAGGCGGAAGGATTGGCGGGAAGCGCCGGGTCGACGTTGGTGTTCGCCGGGCCCATCTCCAAGAGCGGCGCGGGAACGCTGGGGATCACGCTGCGGGCAGACCCCCCCGTCGACGACGGCGGCGTGGTGGTGACGAAGGCGCCGGGGCGGCTGGTAATGGGGATCAACCAGGGGTTCTCGGACACGTGGCTGACGCACGGCGGCGGGGTGGTGGTCGCGCGGGGGAACGTGCCGTCGGGGTCGGACCTGGGGTCGGTGAGCCCGCTGGGGCTGGGGACGAGCGCCGTCGCGCTGAACGTGGCGGATTCGACGGTCGGGCTGATGGTGGGGGACGGGCAGACGACGGGGGATTTTTACAAGTCGGTGACGACGGCCGGCCCGGGCGCGGGCGGGCCGCGGAAGCGGTTCGGGGCGTACCGCAACGCGAGCGGGGCGGCCGGGACGCAGACGGTGAACTTCCGCGGGGAGATGCAGTTCAACGACGCGACGTCGCCGCTCAAGGCGCTGCGGTTGTCCGGGCAGTCGGCGGCGAGCGCGGGGGTGTCGAGTTGGAACGGGTTCGTGGTCGAGCCGAACGTGACGCTGCAGTTCCTGGGGACGACGCACGTCGACAACATCATCTCGTCGAGCGCGGCGGGCGGGGTGACGGCGGTCGCGCCGGTGTACGTGGGCGGGGGCGGGCGGCTGCGGTTCACGTCGACGTTCACGGACGGCGGGGGGTACCGGAACCTGGACCTGCAGCGCGGGACGGCGGGGACGATCACGGTGATGGACGACACGACGCTGGAGAACCAGTCGTCGCAGCACCACTTCGACTCGGTCGAGCTGCGCGGCGGGACGTTCCAGGCGGCGAACGTGAACCAGAATCTGCCGCAGGGGCTGATCGTCGGGGCGGGGGTGCTGGATACGACGAAGACGACGAGCAACGTGATCACGAGTTTCAACCTGACGCTGCCGGGCACGGGCCAGGCGAACGGGTTCCGGATCGGCGCGGGGCAGACGCTGGTGAAGTCGGGGACGGCGCTGCTGTTCGTGTCGGGCGACCAGGGGCACGGGGCGGGATCGGCGCTCAAGGTGACGCAGGGGAGCTTCGCGGTGAACACGGATTCGGGGATGAACGCGAGCGGCCCGGCGACGAACAAGCTGGCGGTCGAGCTGAGCGGCGGTGCGCTGGGGCAGTGGAACGCCAGCCAGCACCTGGCGAGCGTCGTCGTGAACACGGGCGCATCGGCGACGGTGACGGCGTCGGGGGCGACGGGCGGGAAGGTGCTGCACGTAAACGCGCTCGCCGTGACGGATATGGGGCGGCTGGACCTGGCGAACAACGCGCTGGTGGTCGATTACGCGCAAGGAGCGACGTCGCCGGCGGACGCGGTGCGGCAGATGCTGCTGACGGGGCGGAACGGGTCGGGCGCGTTGTGGGCCGGGGTCGGGCTGACGAGTTCGACGGCGCAGGCGGCGAGTACGACGCTGGCGATCGGGTTCGGCGAGGCGGCCTCGATTTTCGGGCCCAGCGGGGGGACGTTTTACGGGCAGGCGGTGGACGGGTCGGCGATCGTCGCGCGGGTCACGCGGATCGGCGACGCGGACCTGGACGGCACGGTCGGCCTGAACGACCTGGTGCGGCTGTCGAACGCGTACGGAACGGTCGGCGGACAGTCGTGGGCGACGGGCGACTTCGATTACAACGGGAACGTCGACCTGAACGACCTGGTGATGCTGTCGAACAATTACGGCGGGGCGGCGCCGGACACGGGCGCGGGCGATTTGCCGGCAGACTTCGCGGCGGACTGGGCGTACGCGCAGGACCTGGCGGCGGGGGTGCCGGAGCCGTCGGGGGTGGGGTTGGTGGTGGCGGCCGGGTTGGGGTGGGCGATGAGACGGCGGCGCGTCGAGTAGCTGAGTGCGCGCCGCTCAAGTTCGATCCGCGCTTCCCGCCCCGACGGGCGCCTTATTCGTTGCGCCGGGGCATGGGATTCACGCGCCGGATCCGCACAGTGACAGGCCTGCTCTAGCGGCCATTTTGGCGCGCATCGTGATGTCCGATCCGGCGATCACGAACTGAGATATTTCACAGCCGCCCTACACTTTTATGCATTCAGAAAGAATCTTATTGCGGTCAGCCGGTGGGAGCGCTAGATTCTGGCGATCATATCGATTGAGCGTGCGACGTTGACTCCCGTTTTTCGACAGAAGCCGTCATCGTCGCACCCGTTTGCCACATTTCTGCTGTCGGCTCGGTTGGTTCCCAGCTGAAACGTGATAGCCAGCCGTTGCCCCCGGAGGTTGCGATGAATGCTGTTCCTGCCGCCCGCACGTCGTCCGCCGCATGCCGTCGAACCGGAGTTCCCGGTCGCGCGTTTACGCTGGTCGAGCTCCTGGTGGTCATCGGGATCATAGCGCTGCTGATCTCGATCCTGCTGCCGTCGCTCTCGAAGGCCCGGCGGCAGGCGCTGGACGCCAAGTGCAAGTCCAACATGCGGTCGATCGGTCAGTCGTACCTCATGTACGCCAACGACAACAAGGGGAAGCTGCCGCAGCACGTGCAGACCGGCGGGTCCTGGCTGTGGGACGTGCCGACCCAGACGCGGGACGCGCTGGTCACCAACGGAGGCAACCGCGGCGTGTTTTACTGCCCGGTCTACCCCGAGCAGGACGTCGACGGGCTGTGGGACTACAACCCGAACTACTCGGTGTTCGGGTACTTCCTGCTCCACCAACGGTACGACCCACTCCCGGTCAAGTACCCGGTGTTGACGGACAAGAACTACCAGACCTCCACCGTGCCGCGGCGCGACCCGGTGACCAAGTCGGCTTCGGCGTCCGAGATCGAGTTGGCGACCGACGGCGTGATCGGGGCGCTCGGTAAGTGGGACGCCAAGGGCGGGTACCAGTACCCGCACCTGACCAGCCACATGGACGGGCGGAAGAACGAGCCGGCGGGCGGGAACATCCTGTACATGGACGGGCACGTCGCGTGGCGCGACTTCGCGGAGATGAAGAAGCGCGGGACGTCGGGGACGGTGGAGTTCTGGTTCTAGGGCGCCGCGTTCAGGGCGGCGTCTGCTTAATCCTGAGCACCGTCAGCGAGTACGCCGGGAACGTGCGCCGGAAGGCGGTCGACACGGCCTGCACGACTTCGTCTTGCGGTGCGACCTTTCGCGGCTCGTCGGCCGTGTTCACGGCTTTCGGGGGGCCGGTCAGCACGACTGCCCGGGCGGTCGGGTCGAGGTGGCCCGCGCCGCGGACGTTGACGGCCGCATCGATCGGGAACCGGCCGGGGTTCACGACCTTGACGATGACGGTCTGGGAGGCCTTGTCGAGCGTCGCGGTCGCAACGACCGCGGGCGCGGCCGGCACGCGGTCGCAGGCCGACTCGGTGACGAGCTTGTCGTCGACGAACCCGCGCATGCGCGGGCCGGTCACCTCGAGCCGGAGGTCGTACCAGCGGCCGACCTCGGCCTTGAACGGCGCGCGCGGCCCGTACGGGTGGCGGTCGCCGCCGTCGGCGACTTCGGTGCGGGCGAGCGAGTTGTCCCATCCGCCGACGTTCCACCAGTGATAGTTGTCGCCGTCGGCGGCGTGCCAGAGGACGAGGAACCCTTCGCGGCCCGCCAGCTTTCGGGCGCGCAGGCGGATCGTGTAGTCCGTCCACTTCGGGTCGCCGGTGATGGCCCACCCCTCCCGGTCGCCCGCGGCGGGACGGATCGCGCCGTCCTGAATCTTCCAATCACCGCCCGTGAAGCTCCACGCGCTCGTGTCCTTGGACAGGTCGGCGGCGAACAGTCGTTGCCCGTCCGGGGCGGTCACGGTGATGTCGGCGTACTCGTTGAGCGTGCGCCACGCGCCGACGCCGATCGCCCCCTGCCGCGCGAGATTGGCGGGCGGCGAAATGTCCAGCTTTGTCGTCAGGACGACGTCGCCCTTGTTCCGGGCGAGCATGGCCTGTGCGTGATAGCTCGGCGAGCCGAAGCTGCGCAGCGCGTCGTAGCCGATCAGGTTCGTGTGCCACTGCCAGCCCTTCGGGTAGCCCTTGGCCGGGGCCGCCGGGTTCACGTTCGCCAGGAGCGGCGCGTACGCCTGCATCGTCACGGCGTCGGCGTTCCGCTCCATGCCGAGCAGGAATGCGGCGTCGGCGAGGGCGGCGTTCAGGGTGGGCGTAGGCGTGCCCTCCTGGGTCGCCCACTCGCCGACGAACGTCTTGACCCCGTCGGGTTGGCGCCCGCTCCAAGAGCCGCCGTGGAACGTGAGCGGCGCAGCGCCATCCCGTTTGTCGTAGTGCGACGTCATCTGCAGGAACTGGCGCGCGCTGCGGTAGAAGTGGTCGTCGTACAGGTCGGGCTTGACGCTCTTCACCGGCGCCGACGCGATGACCTGGAGATGCGGGTAGCGCTCGCGGATCGCCTTGGCCATCTGGACGAACCGGCCGTCGTAGCTGCCGGAGCGGTCGAACCAGTCCTCGTTTCCGATCTCGACGTACCGCAATTTGAACGGATCGGGGAAGCCGTCGGCCGCGCGGCGCCGGCCCCACTCGCTGTCCGCCGGGCCTGCGATGTACTCGATCTGCTCCAGCGCCTCACGCGTGTAGAGCGCCATCTCCGGGGTGCCGGCCTTAAAGTGGTCGCCGTTGAGCACGTAGCCGGCGAAGACCCCGAGAACGGGCTCGGCGTCGAGCTGTTTGCACCAGAGCAGAAACTCCGGGAGGCCCATGCCGTCCGACGAGCGGTAGCCCCAGCAGCCCATGTGGCCGGGCCGTTGGTCGGGCGGGCCGATCATCTGCTTCCAGTGGTACCGCTCGGCGAACCGGTTGCCCTCGAGGTAATTTCCGCCCGGGAAGCGGACGAACTTGGGCTTGAGGCCCGCGAGCAGTTCCATCAGGTCCGGGCGGAGGCCGTTGGTCGCGCCGCGGTAGGTGGGCGGGAACAGAGACACGTAACTGAACGACACGCCGCCGGTGCCCGTGGCGGACAACACGAACCGCGCCTTGGACGTGGTCGGCGCGTCGCGGCCGGTCTTGAGGGTCAGCGTGTACTTCCGCCACGCGCCGGTCACCGGCTCGGTCTGGGCACTGGCCACGGTGGCGTCGCCGGCGTCGGTCCGGATCGAGGCCGTCACGGGCGGGGCGAAGCCGTCGCTCCCCTTGGCGTAAAACGTGACGGTGTAGGTCGTGTCGGGGCGGACGGGAATGCCCCAGAAGCCGTCGTTGGCAACACCGGCTTCCGCGCCGGTGAGTTCGAGCCTCAGGCTGAGCGGGAGCGCCGGGTTAACCGGATCGGCCTCGTCGACGGTCACCTTTCCCGGGCCGACGACCGACCAGTGGATCGGCGCCCCGCCCGCGCCGCGCGGGCCGGGGTCTTGAAACGTGCGGTTCTGAATCAGTTCGGCGTAGAGCCCGCCGTCGTAGCTGTAGTTGATCTCCTCGGTCATCAGCCCGAAGAAGTTGTCGGGGATGACCGCGCCCGGCTTGCTGACGTCGACGTCGAGGGTCGCGGTCATTTGCGCGCGGGCCTGGGCGGCGACGAACGCACAGGCCAAGACCGATGTGAGGAGCCGCCAGTAAAGTGCACGAGAGGATGGTCGGGTGCTCATCAAGGGGTGTGTGCCTCGGAGGACGCCGGCGGCCGCCGCTCCAGTCGCGAAGCGGTCGCGCGCGTACGCCGCCCTCCTCACACTCTACCCGATAAATGGCACCTCGTTCGACACCAAGTGGCCCCCTGTCGTATCGCGACGGCCCCCGGGGGCGTCACGCGGACAGGATTTCCTCGAGGGCGACCGACACCATCCCGGCCTGGCGGTGGCGTTGGGCGGCGCGGACGGCGACCTGGCCGAATCGGGCCCACATCGAATGCTCCTGGACGGACTCGCTCAGGAAGTCGACGGTCAACTGCGGCAGCTCGGCGAACGCGCCGGTGAGGACGACGTTGCGCAACCCGAACAGGTTGAGCGCGCCGGCAATGTTCACCGCGGTGTTCTCGAGCGTGTGCTTGAGCCAGCGCGGGATCTCCTTGCCCGTGAGTTCCTTCACCAGCTCGGGCCAGGTCGCCGGCTCGCCGTGTTCGGCCGCACTGGTCAGCAGGCCGCCGCGCGAGACGAGCGTTTCGAGGCAGCCGGTGGCGCCGCAGCCGCAGGGGCGATGGTTCCCGGGCACGGCGATGTGGCCGATCTCGCCGCAGAGCGGCAGCGTGCCGCGGAACAGCTTGCCGTTGATGATCGCCGCCGCCCCGACGCCGTTACCGGAGTCGACGAGCAGAAAATCGCCCGCGTCGGGCTCGGTGGCGAGCTGGCCCAGGGCGAGCAGCCGGATCTCGTGTTTGAAGATCGGCTGCGACCCGAAGACGTCGCGGAGCGCCGCCCCGAGATCCAGGGTCTCGAGCCACCGCAAATTCGGGGAGAGATAGGCCTTGCCCGACTGCTCGTCGACGACGCCCGGCAGGCTCACCATGACCCGAAGCCCCTTTTTCGCGTGGGGCTCCCAGATTCGCGCGAGCTGGCGGACCCACTCGTCGGCGGAGCTGGGGGTGGGGAACTCATCGTCCCACCGGTCTTCGCCGGGGATCGCCACGGGGAGCACTGCCAGCCGGGTGAAACGCACGCCCACCTGCATGACGCAGAAGCGCGGTCGCTGGCGGTCGAGCTTGAGGCCCACCGACGGTCGGCCCAGCACGGGCTTGTCCGACCGGTTCGCGGCGGCGCTGTCGGCGACCGTGGATTCGACCAGCACGTGCTCGGAGAGGAGTTGCTCGACGATCCGGCTGACGGTCGGCTGACTCATGCCCGTCGCGCGGGCCAGGCCGCTCCGGGAGACCTCGCCGCAGCGCGCGACGGCCTGGATGATCCGCCGCTGGTGCATCTGTCTGAGGTAGGTGGAGTTGGCCATGCGAGGTGGATTGTAAGTCAACGAACAGGGCAGTTCATCCGTGACGCGGGGATCAGTGTCGCCAAGTTCTGCTAAATCGACCGCTTTGCGATCGCGAAAGAGTTCCGACTCAGATCGCTCATCACCCCATCTTTATTTGGTGCAGAATGAAAATAATGTATCCAAGGCGCGTCACCGTCAAGGATAAAGTGCTTCTCGCCTGTAGTTTTTCGCCCGGTTTTACGAGTTATCGGGCGTTCTTCGATGAATTAGTGTGAATCCGCGCATGGGGCGATGAGCTTTTTATGCATTCCGAAAGAATCTTATTGCTCAACTCGAAGCCTGGGGATAGCTTCTTGAAACCACATCTGCCTGGTGCCGGACACTCGCAAGTCACGCCGGCGCGAGAAACCGGTACGGCCCCCGCGAGTTGGCCGGACCCGGTCGCCGCTTCCGGAGGAGAGAAAGCCATGTCGAACGAGGAGAGACAAATGCGCCGAGGGTTACGCAATCGTTTCGCCGGACTAACAGGCCGTGGTCGCGCGATGGGTCGCGTGACGGTGGCCTTGGCCGCGAGTTTGGCGATCGCCGAACTGGCCCCGCTCGGCGGCACCACCGCGCGAGCGGACGCGACGTGGGTCGGCGACACTACCCCGGATTGGAACACCGCGGCCAACTGGAGCACCGACCCGGCCAACCCCACGGGCAACTTCTTCATCAACACGGCGACCGGCAACGTCGCCACGCTGAGCGGCGATTCCGCGTTCACGCCCAACGACCTCATCCTCGGCAACGGCGGGACGAACAACGGCCGGTTCGACCACCGCGCCGGGAACCTCTCGTTGGCCAACGTCGGCGTGAATGGCACATGGATGGTCGTCGGGCGGAGCAGCGCCACCGCCACCGGCACCTTCAACCTGGCCGACACGTCCGCCACCGGCACCGGCATTTCCGGGTTCGCGACCGGGTCGGGCAGCCTGACGGTCGGCAAGCTCTGGATCGGCGGGTCCAAGTTCGCCGAGAACGGCGTGGGCGTCGTCAACATCAACACGTCCGGGACAATCACGGCGAACTCGACCCAGGAGTTCACCAACTCCCGTGCGTCGATCTCGCTCGGGTACGGCACCACGGCCGGCACCAGCGGGACGATCAACCTCGAGAACGGGACGGTTCAGGCGAACAGCGAACTGTGGGTCGGGTTCAGCAAGGTCGGCACGTTCAACCAGTCGGGCGGCCAGGTCAACTCGACCGAGTACTTCGTCGTCGGGCGGAACAGCGGGGCGGTCGGCACGTACACCCAGACCGGCGGGACGGTCAACGCGGCGACGGCCCTGGGGTTCACGGTGCTCGGGTCGTTCGCCGGGGCGACTGGGGCGGTCAACGTCAGCGGCGGGACGTTCAACGCCGCCAACAGTTCCCAGGTGCTCGTCGGCGAGGGCGGGACCGGCACGCTGACCGTGTCGGGCACGGGCACCGTCAACGTCGGCAATGCCGCCAACGGCTTGCGACTGGGCGCGAACGCCGGCGGGGTCGGCACGGTCAACCTGAACGCCGGCGGGACGATCAACACGATGATCGTCACCAAGGGCGCCGGGACCGGCACGTTCAACTTCAACGGCGGGACGCTCCGGGCCGGGTTTACGAGCGCGGCGTTCATGACCGGCCTGACGCGGGCCAACGTCCGCAACGGCGGCGCGGTCATCGATACGAACGGGTGGAACGTGACGGTCGGGCAGGCGCTCGAGCACAGTAACGTCGGTGGAGATAACGCGACCGATGGCGGGCTGACGAAGAACGGCGGCGGCGTGCTCACGCTGACCGGCAACAGCACGTACACGGGCGGGACGACCGTCTCGGCCGGCACGCTGGCTTTCGCCGGCGCCGGCACGGCCACGGTCGGCGCCACGACGGTCGCGGACGGCGCGGGCCTGGGATTGACGGTCGGGGCGATCGGGACGACGCGGCTGACGACGGGCGGACTCACGCTCGGATCGTCGGGCGGGAACGTCGCGCTGGCGTACGACTTCAATAACCTCGCTAACCCGACGGTGCCGGTCATCAACAGTACCGGGGCGCTGGCCGTCCCGGCCGCCGGCGTGACGCTCACGTCTGCGAACAGCGCGAACCTGATCACGGGCACGATCACGCTGATCGACTACACGGGCGCCGCC
>DATHXE010000294.1:0-4440 GCA_035459845.1 Tepidisphaeraceae bacterium
GAAGACCTCGGCCGCGCACTCGTCAAGTCGCTCTCGGCCGACCAGCAGAAGAAGGCGATCATCAGCCCGACCGCCTACAAGGACGTGATCACCATGGCCGACCGCGAGGCCAAACTCAAGACCGGCTTCGAAGGCATCCCGGTCTCGGAACTCACCGAGCCGCAGGTGATGGCCCTGGCCAAGTTGATCGACGTATACGTCGCCCGCTTCCGTCCCGAGCTTGCCGCCGACGACCTCGCCCGCATGCGCGCCGCCGGCCTCGACAAGATCTACTTCGCCTGGGCCGGCGAGACCGAGCCCGGCAAGGGCCACTACTACCGCGTCCACGGCCCCACCTTCCTCATCGAGTACGACAACACCCAGAACAACGCCAACCACGTCCACTCCGTCTACCGCGACCTCCAGAACGACTGGGGCGGCGATCTGCTCAAGAAGCATTACGAGCAGTCGCACAAGTAGGGTGGGCTCCGCCCACCGATTGTGCGAGACGCGCGGCACGACGATCCGGGTGCCATGCCTTCGCCCGCGGCCGAACGGTCACGCAAGCAGAGTCGGCGAATCCGCGGGCGTAGGCATGCCCCAGCGGCGTTCGATCTGAAAGTCGCGAACCGCTGGGGCATGCCCACTCGAGCCGACTCCCCCCCTGCCGAGTATCACGTACACCGGCGGCTCGCGAGGGCATGGCACCCGGAACGACGTCCCGCGCAAGAACGGTGGGCAGAGCCCACCCTACGATGGCCGTAGGAGACCCGACATGCGACACACTCTCGCCTCAATCCTCATCGCCACCGCCCTCGTCGCCCCCGCATTCGCCGACGAGCCCGCCAAGCCCGGCTCCAAGCCCACCGCCACCGAAGCCCCCCCCGACCCCGAGCAACTCGCCCGCGAAAAGGCCTTCACCGAGCGCATGACCAACGCCGTCATGGTCGGCCAGTGGTCCGACGGCAAGGCCGCCCCCAAGGGTGACAAGTACACCATCGAGTCCGTCCAGAAAATGCCCGGCAAGGGCGACACCTGGGTCTTCAACGCCCGCATCCAGTTCGGCGGCAAGGACGTCACCATCCCCCTCCCCGTGCCGGTGAAATGGGCCGGCGACACCCCCGTCATCTCCGTCACCGATTTCGGCATCCCCGGCCTCGGCACCTACACCGCCCGCGTCCTGATCTACAACGACACCTACGCCGGCACCTGGTCCGGCGGCGACCACGGCGGCTACATGTGGGGCAAAATCGAAAAGGCCAAACCCGCCGACATCAAACCCGCAGGCGCGAAACCCGCCGACGCGCCGAAGAACAATAACTGACGATTGGCAATGAACAATTGACAATTGACCCGCCCCAATGATCCGCCGCCCCGCCGGTCCCGACGCCTTCCACCTCATCACCCAGCACGACCACGCGCTGCTCGCCGGTGAGCTCGCCCGCCGCTTCGGCGCCACCGGCTTTGCCCCACCCTTGCCCCTCGCCGAAACGGTCACCGGCGTCTCCCTCCACGACGCCGGCTGGCGCCTCCACGACGACGACCCCACCCTCAACCCCGCCGGCCTGCCGCTCCACGTCTTCGAGGTCCCCGTCCCCATCGCCGTCCGCGTCTGGAGCGCCTCCGTCGACCAGGCCATCGCCGCCGGCGACTACCCCGGCCTCCTCGTCAGCCTCCACGTCCTCAACCTCTCCGCCCTGCTCATGTCGCACGCCTTCGTCTTCAAGCCCGGCGATCGCGCGCAGTCCCCCGCCCTCTCCCGCCCCGACCAATTCGAGATGAACAAGTTCCAGCACCGTCAGGTCGAGATCCAGGAGGCCCTGCGCGACCGCCTCGGCTTCGCCAACGACGCCCCCCGCCAGCTCGGCCTCGCCCCCGCCGGCACCTCACCCCTCGACGACCAGCTCCGCTCCAACTTCCGCATCCTCACCCTCATGGACCGCCTCAGCCTCAGCCTCTGCTGCGGCAAAAACCTCTTCCCCACCATCGACGACGTCCCCCCCGCCCCGGGCCAACCCCCGCGCCCCCTGACGCTATCAATGCCCGACGACCGCACGCTGACGATCGCCCCCTGGCCATTCGCCGACCCCGAGATCCGCCTGCCGATCCGCGCCAAGCGCCTCCCGGCCACACCGTACGCCGACGTCGACCAGCTCCGCGCCGCGTACCGAGCGGCGCCAGAGGAAACCATCGAGCTGGTCACTCGCGCCGAGTGAGGGCCGCTCCTCAGCCGCGGAGCGGCGACAAAAAGTAGCCCAGGGCGCAAGCCCTGGGTTTACGCACAACGCGTTACAAAGAGCCCCGGAGGGGCGAAAGAGGGGTGCACGAACATCGCCGCTTTCTATCGCCCCTCCGGGGCTTCTGCTATCATCGCCATGTTTACCCAGGGCTTTCGCCCTGGGCTACTGTCCGTCGCCGCTCCGCGGCTGCCCCTCGATCCCCTCCGCCGTCACCCGCAGCAACCCCCCGTACACCCGCCGGTCCGACGTCGTCATCACCATCGGCGCAAGCCCCTCGTACCCCCCGTCCGCCGGCACCCGCGCCAGTGCCAACGTCTCCCGGTCCGGCACCGCCGCGACCAGCGCCTCCCCCTCCCGCAAATGCTCCGGCACCAGCAGCACCCGCGCCGCGTCGTGCCCGTCGAAGTGCTTGATCACCCCCGCCTCCCCGCCCTCCACCACGCGCCGCACCGCCTTCCCCAACTCCGGAGACCGCCCCCGCAAGTTCGCCAGCGCCCGCTCCAACAACTCACCGTCCGACAGGTGCATGCGGACCTGATGCTCGCGCGTCACGAACACCGCTCCTTCGGCCGCAAACACCACGTACAACCCCACCTCCCCCAGCGCCACGTGCGGCACGCGCGACTTCTCCGGCGGCCCGTCGAAAAAATCCGCCCCCACCAGCCGCGGGAGAATCGCCAGTTCATCAACGTCCCCCGCCTCCGGCCCCACCACCGTCGACCCGCGCTCCATCACCTCGAGCGCCCGCTCGTAGATCGGCTCGCGATCGGCCGCAGTGATCGCCCGCAACTCCGCGGCGGCCTGATACACGTCCAGAAAGTTCAGCGTCGTCCAATCCCGGTCCGCCCCCAGCCGAAATCGCCCGAATGTCGCGTTGACCTCACCCACCTCCACCTTCGGCCGCCGGCCGCGCAGGTACGCGACGAACTCCCGCCGCACGCGCCCGCGGAACCGCAGCGCCGCCAAAAACATCAGCGCGACGAGCGCGACGACCGCGAAGATAAGCCAGGCCCACCAGGGCATCCGATTCCTACACCCCTACCGCCGTCCCCAACTTCCCGCTCGCGAAATACGCGTCGATCCCCTTCCGCAAGTCGAACGCCGGCTCGTACCCCAGCGCCGCCTTCGACGCCGCCAGATCCGCCTGCGTCCAGTCCTGTGTGAACGAGTACGGGTTCTCGAAATAGTCCGGCGTCAGGTCCTGCCCGAGCACGCGGTTGAGCTCCGCCACCACCTGGTTGAACGTGAACGCCCGACCGCAGCCCACGTTGTAGCTCCCCGGCTTGGTCGCCCGCATCGCCAGCAGATTCGCCTCGACCACGTCCCCCACGTATACGAAGTCGCGCTTCTGGCTGCCCGGCGTAAAGATCCGCGGCCGCTTCCCCGCCCGCATCTGCTTCGCCAGTTGATGAATCATCGACGCAAACTTCCCCTTGTGATCCTCGCCCGGTCCGTACACGTTGAAGTACCGCAGCCCCACCGCCGGGTGCGCCAGCTTGGGCTGCGTCCGCGCCGCCAGGCGCTCCATCGCCAGCTTCGAATACGCGTACACGTTCAGCGGGTCCGGCTTCTGCCCCTCGTTGTTCGGCGGCGTCTGCCGGCCGTACGTCGACGCGCTCGACGCCCACACCACCCGGCTCTTCCACTGCTGCGCGAACTCCAGCACCAGCCGAAACCCCTCCAAATTGTTCGTCAGCATCTTGTGCTGGTCGTGCACCGTCGTGTCCGTGATCGACGCCTGGTGGAAGATCACCTCGAACGGCGTCGCCGACGTCAGCCCGATCAGCTCCTCAGGGTTGGCGACGTTGGCCGTCAGCACCTCGCCCGGGAAGTCGATCAAGTTCGTCCAGTGCGCCGACGAGAAGTCGTCGACCACGGTCACGTCGTGCCCGTCGGCCGCCAGCCGCTTGGCCAAGTTCGACCCGATGAATCCCGCCCCGCCAGTCACGAGCACCCGCACGACACACCTCTTTCACAACAAATTCACGAAACCAATCGCCCCAAGGGCGGGCCGATTGTAGGGCGCGCCGGATCGATTGAAAGTCGCGCGCGTGTCCGCCACGGGCACGACAAACTGGATATTCTGTCGTACCGATGAGGACGGATTTGTGCCTTACATTTTCTCTAATGAGCGTTGGCCGGCAGTGCACAAGTTGCCTACTGGATTGTTCTTATGCAGCGCCCCTCGCGGTCGATTGGGATGGCTTTCAGCCGGCTGGCA
>DATHXE010000295.1:0-10229 GCA_035459845.1 Tepidisphaeraceae bacterium
CCCCGCCAACAAATTCTCCTCGAACCGCGCGAGCGTCGAAAACGTCTGCCCCCGCACCGCCCGCTGCGGCCGCCCGCCGATCAGCAGCGTGTTGTGGTAATCCGTCCGCTGCTGCGGCCCGCGCGTCGTCTTGTAGACCGGCGGGTCCACCGCGAGCAGCCCGCGCCGGTAGATGAAGAACCCGCCCTGGTCCCAGTGATTGTGATCGCCGTAATGGTCCGCGCACCGGAACCCGACCACCGTCGCGTCCTCCGCCCAACCGCCCTGCCGCGCGATCCAGTGCCCGCCCTTCGCCCCGCCCGCGACGAACGACTCCGGCGCCGCCTTCACCGCCGGCCGAGCGCCCCGCCCGTACAGAAACCAGAAGATGGCGGTGTCGTCGTCGTACGCGCTCAGCCCGCGCTTCTCGCCGATCCGCTTCGACAGCGCCACCGCGGCCGACACCTCACCGCCCGCGCGTCCGCCCACCGCCCACACGCCCGCATCCAGCAACCCCGCCACCGCCCGCGTCGCCCCGCCGTTCGCGCCCGACTGCAAATCGCCGAAGGGCACGAACCGCAGGTCCGGCAGCGTCCCGTATGCCAGCGCCCCCAGATTCCGCGCCAGCCAATCGCCCTGTTTCTCCCGGATCGTCCTCACCACGTCCGTCTCGCCCGCGCTTTGCCCCGCCAGCACCGTCACCAGCGCCGGCCGATACACGTAATGCGTCCAGTACCCCATCGGCTCGCACGGCAGCCCGTCCAGGTAACGCAGCGCCGGCCAGAGGTCGCGCTCGAACCGCCCGCGGATCTGCTCGTACGCCGCCGTGCTCGCCGCGTCCTCCCCCGCCGTCGCGAGCCCCCACACGGCGACTCCGCCCGACGACATCCACGTGTAATTGTGAAACACGTGGTCGCCCGAAAACTTCAGCCCCATCGCCACCAGCGGCGCCACGGCCTTCCGCACCTGGGCCCGCGCGGCCGCGTCGAACTTCTCGTACCCGCACAACCAGTCGTAAGCGAGCCCGAACTCGGTCAGCTTGAAGAACACCTCAAAACTGTCCGCCTTCTCCGGCACGCGATACCCGCGCATCCGCGCGATCGCCTTGTCCGCCGCGTCTTGTTTGCCCGTCATCAGCCACACCATCGCCTGCCCGTGCGCCGACTTGGAACCGGACAACTGCCCCAGCATCTCGTCGTACGCCTTGTCCTTCGCCTGCCCCCGCAACTGCTCGATCGAGACCGCCAGCGGCGTCGCCTTGGGCCGGAGTAACAATCGCGGGCGATCGGATTTGAGCTGATCCGCGCGCGGGAGCGGGTCCTCCGCGACCACTTGCGTCGTCACCACCGCAATCAGAACGATCGAGATCAGTCGAAGCATCACTGCACTTACCGCGCTCGCCCCCCAGCGCTCGACAACGCCTTTTAGCCGCCGAGCTTGCCCGGCGCGTCCAACGGCGCTCCTGACGGCATCGCGCCTCCATAAGAACGTATCTCTTCTCTGCACCACCTCCGCGACCTCTGCGTCTCTGCGGTGAGTCTTCCACTTCGCCCTCAATCCCCGCCGTACCGATCAAGCTCCCTCCCCCATCCGCCGATGGTCCCGTACCACCCCAGGAGAATCGCCCATGCACACCCGTCCCCTCATCGCCGCCCTCGCCCTCGGCGCTCTCGCCCTCACCCAGTCCGGGTGCCTGCTCGCCGTCGCCGCCGTCGGCACGGGCGCGACCGTCGCCTACGTCCGGGGCGACACCGAATCCGCGATGGACGCCGCCCCCGACCGCGTCACCGCCGCCGCCAAGGCCGCCCTCGAAGACCTCAAGATCGTCGTGGTCTCCTCCCACGCGTCGGCCCTCGACGGCGACGTTGTCGGACGTACCGCCGGGGACGATAAAGTTCACATCGTCGTCAAGGCTCAGGGCGAGCGCACCAGCCACATCTCCATCCGCATCGGCACCTTCGGCGACCAGGCGATCTCCAACCGCATCCTCCTCAAGGTCAACGAGCGCCTGTCTGACATGAACGCCGGCGCCGCGCCCGCACCCCAATCGGCAGCAGTCAGCGCCCCCCTCGCCACCCCAGCGGTGGTGCCCGAAGACTGATCGCCCACCCGCCCAAACTTCCCCGGATTCCCACTTCGGCGGCTTGAATCTAATTCCCCATCTCCCCAGAATGGCGCGAGTTACGTGACTCTCATGTGAACGGACGTTCGCGTCCGATAAACAAGGATTGATCGGTCCCCAGCATTGTGCAACGGGGCCGGATTGATCGTCGATCGGTGGACCGGTCGATAGAGGCACGAGTGGTACGTGGCGGCGCCGGGGTCTGACTGTTCGGTGCCGCCGCGGGGATGTTCGGGAGCACGTCATTTCGACGGCTGAACCCGTCGGCCGCGGGCCGGCGGGGGGGTCCTCAGCCAACGCGCTTTCTCCGGCCGTCCCATCACCACTCCTCCGGGCCTCCGGCCAGGGAAGGGCCATGATGGACAGCTTTCTCATCCGCGGCGGCGCACGTCTCAAGGGCAAGATCGAGATCTCGGGGAGCAAAAACTCCGCCCTCCCGATCGTCGCCGCCTGCCTCATGCCGCACGGCCGGACGCGCCTCCACGGCGTCCCCCGCCTCTCCGACATCGACTCGATGATCAAGCTCGTCGGCGAGCTCGGCTGCCGCGTCCAGCGGCACGACTCGCCCGCCAGCAACAACGACGGCCCGGCCCTCAACGGCCCGCTCGACATCGAGGTCACCGACCTCGCCTCCACCCACGCCCGCTACGACATCGTCAAGACGATGCGCGCCAGCATCTGCGTCCTCGGGCCGCTCATCGCCGCCCGCGGCCGCGCCAAGGTCGCCATCCCCGGCGGGTGCGCCATCGGCGACCGCCCCGTCGACCTCCACATCCGCGGCCTGCAAAAGCTCGGCGCCGAGTTCCGCACCGAGGGCGGCGACATCGTCGGCGAGATCCCCACCGGCAAGCGCCTCAAGGGCTGCCGCATGTACCTGGGCGGCGCGCAGGGCCCGACGGTGCTCGGCACGATCAACGTCATGTGCGCCGCCGCGCTGGCCGAGGGCGAGACCGTCCTCGTCGGCGCCGCGTGCGAGCCCGAGGTCGTCGACTGCGCCAACCTCCTCAAGAAGATGGGCGCCAAGATCACCGGCGAGGGCACCCCCGAGATGAAGATCGAGGGCGTCGACAAGCTCGTCGGCTGCGAGCACCGCGTCATCCCCGACCGCATCGAGCTCGGCACCTTCATCATCGCCGCCGCCATCACCAACGGCGAGCTCGAGCTCCACAACTGCAACATGGACCACCTGATCGCGGTCACCGACCGCCTCGAAGAGGTCGGCGTCCGCATCGTCCGCCACAACAACGACACCGTCACCGTCTCCTCGGGCCGCCGCCTCAACCCGATCGAGATGACCACCCAGCCCTACCCCGGCTTCCCGACCGACCTCCAGGCCCAGCTCATGGCCCTGCTCTGCTTCGCCGACGGCATGAGCGTGATCACCGAGCGGATCTTCCCCGACCGCTTCCTGCACGTCGGCGAGCTCAATCGCATGGGCGCCCGCATCCGCAAGGAAGGCCCGACCGCGATCGTCCAGGGCGTCAAGGAACTCGCCGGCGCACCCGTCATGTGCTCCGACCTCCGCGCCTCGGCCGCCCTCGTCCTGGCCGCCCTCGCCGCCCGCGGCGAGACCCGCCTCGACCGCGTCTACCACATCGACCGCGGGTACGAGAAGATCGAGGCCAAGCTCAACGCCGTCGGCGCGAACATCGAGCGCGTCGGCGAAGACAAGGCCGCCGGCAAGACCACCGTCTCCATGGCCGTCGCCGCCGCGTAGCTTGCTCCTGCCGGGCGGGGCCGCTTCAGCGGCTCTGTCTTCAGATCCGCACGAAACACGAGCACCCCGAGAGCCTTCTCTCGGGGTGCTTTGTTGTCCGTTCGATCAGGTGCGACCGCACAGAGTCCATCGCGCCGGGACCCCGGTCATTTCGTTTCAATCCAGCGGACCGACGACGTCTTGTCGTTGAACTTGTCGGCGTTGAGGTTGGCCTTGGACTCCAACTGCCCGGTGCCCAACAGCTCGACCCCGCGATCCTTGTAATCGGCGTCGTCGTGCAGGGTCGCCTTCCATCCCGGAGGGAACTTCCAGCGGACGGACGACGTCCAGTCGTTGAACCCCTTCTGGCCGTCGTCGGATGAGACGTCGTTCAACCGCGGCACGTCCTGCTTGAACGCGATCTTCACCCGCCGGCCCTTGAAGTCCGCATCCTCGAACAACTCGACGTACCCCTCCTCTTTCACCTCCTCTTTCGCCGAGACGCGCGGTACGCCGAACAACGCGTAAGCGCCCGTGAGCATTGCCACCAATCCAGCCGCCAACAAAGGTCGCCGCATGATTGTCTCTCCGAGTTTGAGCGGGGGGCGACGCCCGGACGCTCGCCACGCGCGTGGCGAACACCAAATGTCGCAGCCCCGACGTGCGAGGAAACCTAAGCCCGCGGCGGGATAACCTCCATTGACCTTTGGTCCTACGCGCATCAAATTTCGGTTGAACCCCCTCCAAAACAAGTCGAGCACCTCGAGAGTCCACCTCTCGCGGCGCTTTTTGGTCCATCCGAAAGAGTTGAAGCGTTCGCGCGGCCGTGCCGCCAAGGGCTTTACGCGTCACGATTCCCGAGCGCACCCCTCTCGCCCGATCCGGGTTACGACCGCCGCCGCCGGCGGGTCCCCAGGCCGGCCAACGCCAGCCCGCCCACCGCCAACGCCGCCCCCGGCTCGGGCACCGCCGTGTAGGTGACCGTCAGGAGCGGCCGATTGGCGACGGTCGTCGCCGCGTCGCCGCTAACGAAAAAGATCCGCCGGGCATTGGCGGACTCCACCGCGCTCTCGGTCTTGATCGCAAAGTAGAACACGCCGTCGCTGTCGGCGATCGACTGTACCGCGCTCACCAGGCTCGCGGTCGAGTCGAAGGTCATGACGCTGCCGCCCGTGAACGTGTCCGGGTTGGCGGTCGTGCTCGACAGCGTCGCGCCCAGGTCGCCACCGGCGGTCCCCCAGGCGGTCGCCGACAGGCGGTTGTTCCACGTTACTTCGTTCTCGGCGAACGTGCTGGCCAGCGCCACGAGTTCGAGCGTGACCTCCTGCGATCCGCTCCCCGTATCGTCGCGCGAGCCGACCAACCGGAGCGACACCGCGTCGATCGTCGCGCCCACCGGGATAGCGGCCAGGTCGAACGCGTACACCCCGCGAATCACCGCCGGGGCCGTCGTCTTGCCGAGGATCACCTCGCCCGCCGTACCGAAGTTGGATGTCGCGTTGTCGCTGCGGATCGTCGAGTCGGCCGACTCATAGAGCCCGTCCGGCGAGACGCCCTGTTGGAAACCGATCACGTCCGCCGACGCCGGCGACGCGACCATGATCGCCGCAAGCACGGCCCAACCCCGGCGCCACCTGCTGATGATCTTCGCCTGCCGCATCACCGATCCTCCACATCAATACCCGCCGGGCAGTTGTCCGGGCGCGCACTCTCCCTTGTCAGTGTAACCCGTACAATTCCTGCCCGCCAGCGAGAAACTGGGGTGAGAAGTGCGGTCCGGGATCGCGCGGCGGAGAATGCTGTCAGAAGGTGGGGAGGGGGTCTAAAACGCGACGGAGCCCGACACGACGCGCCTCGGAAGGCGAATCAGGTCGGGCTCGCGAGACGGCCGAGAACGAAGCCGGCCGTCGCATCGCCGAATTGTCTAACCCCGCCGCCGGCCGGGGACGCGCCTCGGGAACGCGTCGCCGGCAGGGCGGGGCACTCGATACACACGTACAGAACTGACGAACACTGTTTCGCCGCGACCCGAAAGGGGAGCGCGGCGGGCACCGGATGTTGGGGACACGGGTAAGACCTCACGGCCGTACCCATGCCACCTGCGATCATGCGAGCCTTACAGGTTCCGCGGCCGGCGCACCACGCCGAACAGCAGCGAGATCACGAACAGCACCAGGAAGATCCAGAACAGCACCGTCGCGATCGACCCGGCGCCACTGGCAATTCCGCCGAAGCCGAAGACCGCGGCGATGATCGCGATAATGAAGAAGACGGCAGCCCAGTACAGCATATAGCCTCCGAAAGCAGGTCGTTACGCCACGCAATTCCCTGCCCACACATGCGGGCTTTTGGCGGTACTGCGTTCGAAAATCCATCAACGCAACCCCCGTGCCTAAACCCCTCCCGCCCGCGTTTATGGCGTTCTCCCGCACGCCCCACGGCAGCATGTCGCGGTTCCGCGATCCCCGATCTCCTCAACCGGCCAAAATGGATGTGCTCCGATCCCCGTGCCGTTCGATCCGTGAGCGGAAAATGAGAAACCCCGCGACACGCCGTGTCGCGGGGCCCTCGTTTCATTCTTCCGTTGTACACGGCGACTTACTTCGCCGCGTCCTGCATCTTCTCGCCACCCTTTTCGACGTCCTTGCCCGCGCCCGCGACCGTGTTACAGGCGGTCAGGGTCAGCGGGCTGACGATCATCAACGCCACGAACGCAATACGGATCCACGACTTCATGGGGCCTCCCGGCAATTGGGGTTGGCAAGTCCCCGCGCCGCCGCACACCGCGGCGAGAATCGGGTCCTCGCGTGCCGGCGACTCTACGCCGGGGCAGGACGCTCCCGGAACGTGCAAAACCCGTCCGGGCTTACGGGCGCGCATCAGGCGGCGCGACGAAGTGCCGGAGGACGAAGTTCTCGCGCACCGTGTACACGCGCATTCCCAGCGAGTTGGTTCCCACCAGCTCGCGCGCCGGCGGCGCGAACGACTCGGGCGCGCCCGGGCCGATCACCGGGTCGCGGTTGTACTTGCAGTACACCGTCGCCGGCGGCGCGCCGGTCACCGGATCGCAGCGACCGGCGACGACGTGCCCTTCGATCCGGGCCGGCTGCTTCTGGCCGTGCTCGGTCTCGCGGTGCACGTCGTACTCCCACATCCAGATCCGGACCCACCCCGGCGGGCACGGGTCGGCGGGGGACTTGAGCTCCGTCGCGCGGGCGAGGAACGCGTGGAACCGCTCGCGGTCGACGCGGTCGTACGACCGGAGCGCGAAGCCGATGCAGTTGTAACTCTTCACATCGACCGTGGGGTCGAACGGGCGGTCGAGCGCCGCGACGGCGGCCGGGTCGACCGGAGCCGGCGGCGCCGCGTTCGTCGACGGCGGCGGGAGTTCCGCACCGCCCGCGATGACCGGCGCAGTGGCGACCGGGGCGTCCGGATTCGCGGGGCGATCGGCCCGCGGGACGCGCGCCTTGGACGTGCGAACCACCGCGATCAGGATCAGCGCCGCCGCGAGCAGTGCAGAAACCCACGTGCGAACGGAGCGCCCCCGCGGGCGGGCGGGTTGGCGGGGCGATGGAGTAGTGCGGTTCGTGCGTCGCATCAGATAACGTCTCTTACGGCTTGCGCGTGTCCCGGTCGGATTCCCTCGACGCCCGACCCGGGCGCGGACGATCGGTAGGCGCGCGGGCAGCGCGCACCCAAAGCGCTCGATTACTAAAGGAGGTGCCCTTCCCGGTTCAGAGCTTGGCCGACCGAGGCTCATGGACCTGCGGAAGACCGACGTGTGATGCTCCGGCGCCGCCGGGGCTGAGCCCGGGCGCTGACGGGTTTTCGGCGGCCCCCGCACTTCAGGCGCGGAGGTGCGCCATCAATTCGACCGGCGGTCAGAGGTGGCGGGCGAACGCCCACTCGCCGGTGATGGCCACATCATGAATTACGCCCGGACGGGCGAAATGTTCCTCGTTTCTCCTCCAAGTATTTTTTGTAATTTGATGTTTTATCAAGAGTTGTGAAGGGTCTACCGGACATCGTGTCGGGGCTTGCCGGGATCCGTCAGTCGTGAATCGCCCGGTGGGTGCGAATTGACCCGTCCCTCTGGCACCGACCTTTGGATGGAGTAACGAGCGCACCTCAGGCGATCGCAAGAGCGCGCGTCCGAGCGGAGGCGGAGCCTTGGGCGACGCCCGGGATCCGGTTCGGCAACCCGCGAACGGATTCGACGCGGTCGCGCGCCGCCATCGACGCGGTCGAGTGCACGCGCCACCCCACGACACGGCTCGGCGACGGCCTCGTCGTACGCCGCATTACCGGCTTAACTGATACGCCCCTTTTTATTTGCATCGACCTCAACGCTGGTTTATGCTCCGCCCCCGCTTCGGCGGACGTTTGCACACGGGAACTTGCGCCCGCGTGAGAACGGCCGGCGAAACGCGGGTCGCGGTGGAGCAAGCACCGCGACCGGACGCGCGACTCGTGGGGACGCACGGGCGCGCGAATGTGTGGCAGCAGCAGCAGGCGGCTCACGAAAGGTCGTGCGCCGGCCAACGAGGACCAGGGAAATCATCGCCCGCGGCTTGCGAGGAGTCACGGCCACGGGCGACGGACGGAGAGCACCGCGCGGAGCTTCGGGACGACGCTCTGCGGGGACGGCGGGACCGCCAACCGAAAACGAGACGCGCACGGCCGAACACGCGCGGTCCGCACTCGCCCGATGCCCGGGGCGCGCGACCCGTGATGCCCGTCACCGCCGCGCGACCTCGGTACCGGTGACGACTGCCCCCATCCCCGTCGATCAGGTACCGCCGATCCGCCGGATCGTTCATCTCACGTTGTCGCGAGCGCGGTCAAGGTTCGCGGCGGCAATCCCCCCTCGCTAGATTAACTCGCGGTTCGGCCCGGTGGTCGGATTTTTCCGGCCCGGCGGTGAGAACGATTTCGCCGCCCCGAGTCGTACGGGCCCATCCGGGTTGCCCACGTCAGGACACCGAAGAGTTCGACACCAGGAGCCCTCATCTTCGTCTTCCCCCACATGTCCCAACGACCCAGCGAATCCCGTCCCGCGACGGGCGTCGTGTTGCCGCGCGAATCCGCGCGGCGGGCCTGAATGACCGGCCGCGGTGGCGCGCGGCGGCGGACGTGTGCGGTCAGACCCATCCTTCCCCAGCAGGAGGAACGCTGTGAATTCCGATCGTCGCCTTGTTGATAGCGTGACGGAACTGTCCCTGACCCCGGCCCCCGCGTCCGACCGACGCCGGCGCGACGGCTCCCGGACGCGGATCGGATCGGCGCTCCTCTCCCGCCGGGCCCAGACCCTCGCCATGGCCGCCGCGGTCGTGCCGCTCGCCGGCCTCGCCGGCATGAACGCGCTCCGCGCCGAAGAGCCCGACGTCCGCGCCACCGCGCCCCGTCCGGTGACCCTGATCCCCGGCCTGCACGTCTCGACCGGCGTGCCCAAGTACGCCGCCGACCAGCCCAAGTCCGACGCCGACCTCCTCAAGCAGGGCACCGAGCAGTACGCCAACAAGCAGTACGAAGAGGCCCAGGTCACCTTCCAGCAGATCAAGGCCGACGCCCTGCAGGGCGACGACCGCAAGCAGTACGACGACCTGCTCGCCAAGGCCACGTCCGCCGCCGGCGAGCGTAAGGCCGCCCGCGCCGCGTTCGACCAGGGCCAGCAGGCGCTGGACGCCAAGAAGCTGGACGAGGCCCGCGCCGCGTACCAGTCGGTGCTCGGCAACGCGTTCGCCGACGAGGGCACCCGCAAGCGCGCCACCGAGCAGCTCGCCGTCGTCGAGGACGCGGCCAAGGGGATGCCCGCCGTCGCCGGCGGCGCCGCGACCCAACAGCTCGACCCCCGCCAGGCCTACCACGAGGGCCGCCGTCAGTACCGCGAGGGCGATTGGATCAACGCCCGCAAGAACCTCGAGACCGCCCGCCAGGGTGGCTATCGCGGCGGGCTGTTCGAAGAGGCCCCCGATTCCATTCTCGCCAAGATGGACAAGAAGGAGTCGGCGGACAAGGCCCGGCACGAGGCCGACCTCGCCGCCCGCAATGCCGCCGCCGGCACCCCCGCAACGCCCGCGACCCCCGCCACCCCGGACGTGACCGCCGGCACGCCCGGCGCGCCCGCGACCCCCGCCGTCGAACCACTCAAGGTCGACGCCCGCCAGGCCTACAACGAAGGCCGCCGCCTCTACCGCGAGGGCGATTGGGTCAACGCCCGCAAGAACTTCAACGTCGCCGTCGAGAACGGTCACAAGCCCGGCCTCTTCGAAGACCCGGCCGAGAAGTACCTCGACCGGATGAATCGGAAGGAAGCGGCCGACAACGCCAAGCACATGGCCGACCTCGCCGCCGCCCGCGCCCGCGACGAAGAGGCCCAGCGCTCCGCCGCCGCCATGGCACAGGCCGCCGCCATCGCACAGGCGACCC
>DATHXE010000296.1:0-7125 GCA_035459845.1 Tepidisphaeraceae bacterium
CGGGAAGAAGTCGATCGAGTTGATCGCCTTGCCGGTCAGGTCGGTCAGCTCGATGCGGCAGCCGTCCGGCGGGAGCAGGGGGCGGTCGAACTCGTCGGTGTTGGGCGAGAACTCGTCCCCGACGAGGCGGTGCAGCTCGAACGCGCCGCCGCCGTTGTTCGCCCGCGGGTCAAACGTGATCCGGTACACCGTGGCCGTGGTGGCGGACTGGGTGCGGGCATACTGGGTCATCGCGATGAACTCGTCGGCGTAGCCGCGGAGGCGGGTGCCGTGCGAAAACCCCCGCAGCGACGGAGCGACGACCGCCACCGCCAGCGCGAGCAGCGCCAGAACGAGCAGCAGCTCGATCAGCGTGAAGGCGCGGGAGGTTGGGCGGTTGACGGTCATCGTCGTTTTCGTGGCATGGGTACGGCTGTAAAGCCTTACCCGTGTCTTCGGCAGGAGCGCATTCGAACGGGGCGAAGCCGCGAGCGGCGGCCGATTACGGGTAGATGTCGTCTTCCGTCCCCGGGCGGCCGTCCGGGCCCGACGAGAAGATGTCGAAGCCGCGCGGGTTGACCGTCCCCGGGTAGCGGTAGTTCCAGGCGTTGTTCCACGCGTCGATCAGGTGCTTCTTCTCGAGCAGGGGCGAGTCGGCGGGCTGCTCGGTCAGCAGGCCCACGCCCTCCTCGGTCGACGGGAACTTCGAGTTCTCGACCTCGTACATTTTCAGCGCGTTCTGGATCGCCGACAGCGACGCCTTGGTCGTCTCGACCTTGGCCTTCTGGCCCTTGCCGGCGAGGTTCGGGATGACGATCGCCGCCAGCGCCGCGATGATCACGAGCACGAGCAGGAGCTCGATCAGGGTGAAGGCACGATCCGTCGATTGACGCATTCTCGTTCGCATGGGGACTCCGTGGTGTTTGTAGTCGGTTACTTGATCAGGTCTTGCAGGCTGAAGATCGGCAGCAGCATGCCGACGACGACGGTGCCGATCAGGCCGGCCATGAGGAACAGGAGCAGGGGCTCGGCCATCGCGACGACGAGGCGCAGGCCGCGGTCTAATTCGGATTCGTAGGACGTGCTCATGCGGACCAGCTCCTTGTCGAGCCGGCCCGTCTCTTCGGCGACGGAAATCATCTCGATGACGCTGGGCGGGAACAGGATCGGGTTGCCGGCGAGGCTCTTGGAGAGCGGCTGGCCGCGCTGCACCTCGTCAATCGCCTTTCCGATGCTGTCGGCGAGGGTCTGGTTGCCCAGGGCCTCCTTGGCGACCCGGAGCGACGCGACCAGCGGCACGCCCGCCCCGACCAGCGTCCCGAGCATGCGGGCGAACCGCACGAGCCCGAACCGCGCCCCGAGCGGGCCGATGATCGGCGTGCGGAGCGTCACCCGCTCGATGAACCGCTTGCCCGACTCGCTCGTCAGCGCCCGGCGGGCCATGACGACCCCGAACGCGACGGCGATACCCACGTACAGGCCGTACTTGGTCAGGATGCCGCTCGCGGCGACGATCACCTTGGTCAGGCCCGGGAGGTTCCCGCCGAACTGCGCGAACAGCGACGAGAACCGCGGGATGAAGAACGTGAGCAGGAAGATCAGGACGGCCGTCGCGACCAGCGCGAGCGCGATCGGGTAGACCATCGCCGCCTTCATCTTCCCGCGCAACTCCTGCTCGCGGGTGCGGAAGTCGGAGATCTGCTGGAGGACGACGTGGAGGAACCCGCCGGCCTCGCCCGCGCGGACCATCGCGACGTACACGCTCGAAAACGACCGCGGCCACTTCGCCAGCGCGTCGGCGAGCGACTCGCCGCCGACCACGTCGTCGTGAATCTGGGTCCACACGTACTTGGCCGCCGGGTGCGACGCCTCGCGCTTCAGCAGCGCCAGCGCCCGCGCCAGCGGCAGCCCGGCCGACAGCAGGTTCGCCAACTCCCGCGTGAAGGCCTCGATCGCCTTCATCGGCACCTTCGTCGGCGGCTTGGCCGCGGGGTCGACGTTGGCGGCGTGCGCGCCCGCGCCGGCCTTCTCCTCGATCTTGATCGGTGACAGCCCCTGGCCCAGGACGTGGTCCATGGCGGCGGCGCGGTTGTCGGCGGGGATCGTCCCCGTCTGCTGCCGGCCGTTGCGATCCAGCGCCGTGTACGCGAACGTGGTCATCGCCCGGCCCCCCCGGCAGTGGCGGCGGCGCCGTGACCCGTCGACGCCTCGGCCGCGGCCGACAGCGCCGCGTCTTCGAACCGCGAGTCGGCCTCCTCGTCCTTCGTGTTCCGCATCACCTCGTCGACCGTCGTCCGCCCGTCCCGCACGATCCGCCAACCGTCCTCGCGCAGGCTCCGCATCCCCTCCTTCACTGCCACCTCGCGCAGCTTGTGCGCCGGGGCCCGATCCATGATCAGCGTCCGCACGTCCCGGCTCACCGCCATCAGTTCGAAAATGCCCTGCCGCCCGCGGTACCCCGTGTTCTGGCACTCCCGGCAGCCCGCGCCCTTGTAGAGCACCGGCGGCACCAGGTCCCCGAACTGTTGCCGGGCGAGCTCATGATCCGCCTGCGGCACCGGCTGCTTGCAGTGCTTGCAGATCACGCGCACGAGCCGCTGGGCCACCACCACCTCGAGCGACGACGAGACCAGGTACGGCTCGACGCCCATGTCGATCAGCCGGGTCGCGGCGCTCGGCGCGTCGTTCGTGTGCAGCGTGCTGAACACGAGGTGCCCGGTCAGCGACGCCTGGATCGCGATCTCGGCCGTCTCCTTGTCGCGGATTTCGCCGATCAGCACCACGTCCGGGTCGTGCCGCAGAATCGCCCGCAAACCGGCGGCGAACGTCAGCCCGCTCTTGGTGTTGACCTGGATCTGGTTCACGCCCCGCATCTGGTACTCGACCGGGTCCTCGATCGTGATGATCTTCCGCTCGACGTCGTTGATCTTCGACAGCCCGGCGTACAGCGTCGTCGTCTTGCCGCTGCCGGTCGGCCCGGTGACCAGGACGATGCCGTGCGGCATGTCCAGCACCTGGTCGAAGTAGGCCCGGTCGCGCGAGGCCATGCCGACGTCCTCGGTCGTCAGCGTCTTGTCCCCCTTGTCGAGGATGCGCAGCACGACCGCCTCGCCGTGGATCATCGGGATGATCGACACGCGGATGTCGATCTCGCGCCCCTTCACCTTCAGCTTGATCCGCCCGTCCTGCGGCAGGCGCTTCTCGGCAATGTCGAGGTGCGACAGGATCTTCAGGCGGCTGACGATCGCCGGGTGGAACCGCCGCAGCGACGGCGGCACCGGCGCCTCGACCAGCACGCCGTCGATTCGGTACCGGAGTTGGAGCTGGTGCTCGAACGGCTCGATGTGGACGTCGGTCGCCCGGCTGTCGATCGCCTCGGACAAAATCTGGTTGACGAACTTGATGATCGACGCGTCCTGGGCGGCCTGGGAGGCGTCGAGGTCGTTCTCGTTGTTCTCGTCGATGACCTGGAAATCGGTCCCCTTCTCGGCCGACAGCGTCTGGATCGTGTCCGCCCCGACGCCCAGGGCGCGGGTCAGGCAGCGCTCGATCTCCTCGGCCGGCGCCAGCGCGGGCGTGATGTCGCGCCCGGACGCCAGGCGCAGCTCGTCGAGTCCGGACTGGTCGCTGATCTTGCTCGTCGCCACGACGACCACGCCGTCGCGGTCCTCGATCGGGACGAGCTGGTGGCGGACCAGGATGCGGATCGGGAACGAGCCGAGCAGGTCCTTCGGGGGGCTGAACTTTTCGAGCTCGACGTACGGCAGGTCGAACTGCTCGGCCAGCGCGCGGAGCAGGCGGTCCTCGGTCAGCCCGTCGGCCGCGAGCAGGGCGGCCTCCAGCGGCTTGCCCTCGGCGAGCAGCGCCCGGGCGCGGCCGACCGCGGGCTCGTCCAGCAGGCCCTGCTCCTTGAATTTCGAAAGCACGTAATCCACTCGTATCGCTCCCGCGTCACTACCGCATTCCGACCGGCGCGACACCGCCGGCGCCGGGCGCGCGTACACGAATCGCGCCCGGCGCCGGGATGTTCCCTCGCGTCACAGACCTTCCGGACTACTCCAGAATGCCCGAGGTGACGAGCACGGCTTCCTGGCGGGGCGTGAGGACCTCCTTGAGCTCCTTCTGGGCCGCGGCCGTGTCCGCCCGGGCCTTGTCGCGCGCCTCGCGGAGCGCGGCGAGCTTCTTGGTCAGCTCCTCGCCCGACGTGTCCTTGTTGTCGATCGCGGTGCGGAGGTCGGCCGACGCCTTGCCGACGGCAGTGGTCGGCTGGGTGTCACCGCCGGCGCCGCCGCCGCGCGTCCGCCCGCCGAACCCACCGAACGACCGGGATTCGCGTTGCGCATTCATGACCTTCTCGAGCTTCGGCTGGAGCACCTTCCAGTCGTCGTCCGTCGCGCCGAGCCGCTGCTTGATGTCGTTCATGTACCGCTCGCGCATCGCGGCCGGGTCGAAGTTCCCGCGCCCGCCGCGGTTGCCACCGGCGGCGCCGCCCGCAGCCCCACCCCCGGCCGCGCCACCACCCGCCGCGCCACCACCGCCCGCGTCCTGGGCGCTGGCGAACGGGGCGACGCCCAACACACACGCCAGGGCGAGCGACGCCCACACACTCTTACGATTCGACGACATGCTGCTGTCCTTTCTGCGCTGATTCGCAGACTAGTTGCTTTCGGGCGCGACGATCGACCCAATAGACGACTCGCGGCGCGCCGGGCGACGTTGGTGAGCGTCCGCCCGACTGCCGGCCGATCGGGGGCGTCGCGCCCACGTCCGCCCGCCGGCGATCCCGGTCCCGCGTCCGCGCGGGGCCGGGTGTTTTCACTGCACGACGACAACTCCATCTCCGTCCGCTTCACATCCCGATCCGTGATCCGCCTCACGGCTTCTTGTCCGACTCTTTCGCCTTCTCCGCTTCCGCGGCCTTCCGCTCCGCGTCCCGCGCGGCCCGGTCGGCCTCCTGTTTCTTGAGCAGGTCCTCGTACTTCTGCCGCTGCTCGGGCGTCAGGATCTGCTTGGTCTTGTCGACCGCGGCGGCGTACGACGCCCGCCATTCCTGCTCCATCGCGGTCATCCGGTCGGCGTACTGCTTGTTTGCCGCCTCGTACTTGACCTTGTCCGCGCCCGGCACGAGCGCGGCGACCGCGTCGTCGCGCTCCTTGCGGAACTGCCGCCGCCGGTCGTCCTGCTCGCGCCCGCCGCGGTGCGCCGCTTCCGACCAGATCTTCCGCATCTGGTCCTGCTGGCTCTGGTCCAGGCCCAGTTCGGTCGTCAAAAACGAGTGCCGGCTCGGCCGGGTCGCCGTGCCGGGGCCGCCGCCCGCGACCGCCTCCTTGCGCATCCCGAGCCCGACCACCAGCCCCGCGGCGAAGGCGATCAGGAACCCCGTGATGAGCACGACCTTGGTCATGAAAAAACGACGTAGAACGACGAGACGTGATTTAATCCAACCGGGCCCAGCTTCAACGCCGAAGCCCGCGACTTGTTCCGTTCTGACTTCTGACTTCTGACTTCTGACTTCTGACTTCTGACTTCTGACTTCTGACGCGCCGCTTCGCGACGCCCGCCCGCTGAAGCGGGCTCGCCGAAAGAGGGTTCCGGGTTTAACGGGACAGGTCCTCTGCTTGCCACTGCGCGACCTGCACGAGTTCGGGCGCGGTCGTCGCTTCTACCGGCGCTTCGTTCACCGGCGCGTCCCACGCCAGGTTCCCGCCACGCGGTTCCGGCGCGTTTCTCAACCCGATCAGCCCCGCGACCAGCACCGCCGCCGCCGCCGCCGTGAGCCAACTCGCGATCCGCAACACCGCGCGATCCCGGGCCGACCGTATGCCGACCGCCCACGCGCCGTACATCCGCCCGACCGCCCCGGCCGGCAGTTCCGGCAGCGTCGCGCCCGCGAACAACCGCGACGTGTGCCGCGCGGCCGACAAAGCGTCTCGGCAATCGGCGCAACTCGTCAGGTGTGCCTCGACCGCCGCCCGCTCGTCGCGCGTCAGCTCTCCGTCGTGGTATGCGTCGATTAATTGTTCTCGGTCACACATGGCCGGCGTCCTTGTCGTCGAAGTATCCGCCGAACTTCTCTCGGAGCGTCGCCCGCGCCCGGTGCAGGCGGGACTCGACCGTCCCGCGCGGCACGTCCAAGGCCCGGGCGATCTCCTGGTAACTCAAACCCTCGAGCTCCCGCAGCACCATCACCTGCCGGTGCTCGAGCGACAGCGCGCCGAGCATGACGTGAAGGTCGAGCCGCGCCTCGACACCGGCCTGGGCCGACCCGGTCGTCGCCGGTTCGCCCGCGTCCGGTTCTTCCTGCCGCCGCGTTGCCCGTCGTCGCAGCATCCCGGCCTGGCGCACCAGGATCGAGACCAGGTACGTCCGCACGGACGACTCGCCCCGGAACCGCCCGGCCGACGCCGCGTTCAGCAGCCCGACCAGCGTCTCCTGCACGAGGTCTTCCGCGTCCGCCGAGCTGCGGCTGAGCGACCGCGCGACGCCGAACAGGTAGCGACCGTGCCGGTCGACCAGCGCCCGGAAGGCCGCCTGATCGCCGACCGCGATGCGCCGGAACAGCTCGGCGTCGTCGGGGATCCGCGCCGCCCCCCCGGGGGGTGACGCCGCGTCTCCGGAAGTACTGTTGCTGGCGGCGGCCATCTTCTTCCGTCGAAGTACGAAAATTCTTCTCGGGCGACTCACCACGAGGCGCCCGGTCGCACGCAAGCGCCGGTCGCCGCGGGATTTGCCCGCACTCGAAGCGGTCGCGCCGAATGTACACCAAACCGGACGAGGGTCCCCACTCCCCCCCCGCGCGGCAACAGTCACAGCAGCGCTCCGCGCGCGGGCAGTGCAAACGAGCCGGGGCATAGCGCGCGGGATTCGCCCGAAGCGCCGCTCCGGACATCGGCGTGCTCCCAAGGAAATTCCCCGCCGCAATAACTCACTCGTGCCATCGTTGAATGGGCGTCCGAGTCAACTGACTCCCCCAGACCACACAACCGAAAGGATTCCCATGCGATTCTCGAAGAAGGTCCTCACGTTCGCCGCCGCGACGCTCCTCACGATTAGCGGCGTCGCCCAGGCGCAAGACGCCGGTGCGGGTGGCGGCGGGGCCGGTGGCGCGGGCGGGGGTGGCCGTGGCGGCGCAGGTGGCGCGCCCGG
>DATHXE010000297.1:0-4920 GCA_035459845.1 Tepidisphaeraceae bacterium
GCGTGGACAACGTGCTGCTGATCATCGTCGCCGTGCTGCTCCTGCCGGTGGCCGCCGGAAAATGGAAACTCGGCAAGGAAGAGGGGATGGTCCTCGTAGCCGGCTACTTCTTCTACCTGACGGCGATCCTGTGGGCGGCGAGAGGGTAGGGGATTGCCGATTGCCGATTGCGCAGCCGTCATCCTGAAGTACTCCGAAGGATGACATTGGCGAGCAGTCCTCGACGACCGAGGCAAGATCCTTCGGAGTACCTCAGGATGACGGGGTGCGCCGCGCGGCGCCGTACTTGGACGCGGCCGCTCTTTCCGTACAATCCTCCCCATGCCCATCGATCTCTCGGCCGTGACCATCCAGAAGAAGCCGTTCGAGGGGGACGTCCAAGACGTCATGGGCGGCAGTGCGCGGTGGGAAGTCAGCGTCCACGACCACGGGATGGTCGCGCTGGTCGACGTGATGCCTCGCCTCGCGCCGGTCGGCAAGACGGCGGACTTCGCCATCGTCCAGGCCGCGCGCGTGTCGTACGGGGCGGGGACCAAGCAGGTCAACGAGGACCGCGGGTTGATCCGGTATCTATTGCGGCACCGCCACACCACGCCGCTCGAGATGGTCGAGTTCAAGTTCCACCACGTCATGCCGATCTTCGTCGCCCGGCAGTGGATCCGGCACCGCACGGCCAACGTGAACGAGTACAGCGCGCGCTACAGCGTCGTGAAGGACCGCTACTACCGCCCGACCGCCGAAAACGTCCGCCAACAATCCACCTCCAACCGGCAGGGGGGCGACGCCCCGGTCGACCCCACCACGGCCCAGGACTTCCTCGCCCACCTCGACCACCTCGAGCAGCAGTACAAGGAGTACGAGCGGTACATCGAGAAGGGCGTGGCCCGCGAGATCGCCCGCATCGCGCTCCCGGCCAGCGTCTACACCGAGTGGTACTGGAAGATCGACCTGCACAACCTCTTCCACTTCCTCTCCCTCCGCATGGACTCGCACGCCCAGCAGGAGATCCGCGACTACGCGACCGCGATGTTCGCCCTCATCCAGCCGATCGTCCCCGTCGCCGCCGAGGCCTTCCTCGACTACCAGTTCGAGTCGATGCACCTGACGCGTCTGGAGATCGAGGCCATCAAGAGTGGCCAGCCGATCGCGACGGAAAACAAGCGCGAGACGGCGGAGTGGGAGGCGAAGAAGGCGCGGCTGGGACTCGGGAAGTAGGAGATGGGGTGGTGGGGGGATGGCGAGATGGGGCGTCGGTGATCGGTGCGCTCTGGCCACCGGCATTGCAACGCGTCCCGCCCCCGCGACAATCCCCCGCGCCCCGCCATGCGCCGCTTTTCCGTTGCCCAACTCGTCCTGACTCTCGCCGGCGCGATCTTCCTCTGGGCGGTCGTTGCCGCGGGGTGCCTCTTTCTAAGCTCCGGCGGTTGGGGTGCCCCCGCCAGCCGTCTTGAATTGGGATTCCGCCTCGACTCGGTCCTCCTCGCGTCGCTCGTCGGCGCATCCCTCGCCTCTGCCGGGCTCGCGTACCAAGCCATCCTCCGCAACCCGCTGGCCGACCCGTACCTGCTCGGCGTGTCGTCCGGCGCGATGCTCGCCAACTACCTCTGGCGCCTCCCCGGCTTCTCCGCGCTCGCCATCCTCGGCGCACTGTCGCAGCAGGCCACCGCGTTCGCCGGCGCACTGCTAGCCGTCACCGCCGTCTTCCTCCTGGCCACCCGCCGCGGCCGCCTCGACCCGGTCACGCTCCTGCTCGTCGGCGTGATCGTCAACGCCACCAACGCCTCCGCCTTCCTCATGATCGACGCGCTCAGGCCCGAATTGACCGGGCAGGGGGGCGGGCCCCTCCGATTCCTCGTCGGCGGCATCAACACCAACCTCGAGCCCGCGCAAAAGTACACCGGCCTCGCCGTCTTCGCGCTCGGCTTCGTCGCCCTGATGGCCCTGGCCGGCCGGCTCAACGTCGCCGCCCTCTCCGAGGCCGAAGCTCAGTCCCTCGGCGTGCGCATCCACCGCCTGCGCTGGGTCGCGCTCCTCACCGCGTCCCTCATGACCGCGTCCGCCGTCGCGCTCTCTGGCCCCATCGGGTTCGTCGGTTTGATCTGCCCCCACCTCGCCCGCATGATCGTCGGCCACGACAACCGCCGACTGCTGCCCCTGTCGGCCGCGCTGGGCGCGATGCTCCTGACCGTCGCCGATGGGGCGAGTCGAATGCTGATCGGGAAGTTGGATACGTGGTTGCCGGTCGGGGTGCTGACCGGATTGCTGGGGGGACCGTTCTTTCTCGTGCTGTTATACCGGGGGCGTCAGCGCGGGCAGGACTGACGCGCCGTTGGACCGCTAACCCGCAAGCGGGTGTGCTGCGCACACGGGTCGACCGATCCCGGGACATCGGACCGCGATCCAAACACTTGCCCCGATTCGCCGTACATGGAATAGTGCCCCACCGCCGGGGACCGTGCGCCCGCATCGTCCGACCGCGATATTCCGTATGTTTTACCGACGACTCGCCCTGTTCATCGCCGTCGTTGTGACCGGTCTGCTCGCGCTGCCCGGGCGTGCGCCCGCCGGCACCGTAACCACGCGTGACGGCAAGACCTACGTCGGCGCCGTCGCCGTCAACGGCGCAGAGGTCGTCGTCACCACCGAGCAGGGCCGTAAGGCCTTTCCGATCGCCTCCCTCGCCCGCGCTTCCTTCAAATCCGCCGCCAACGAGAAGCCGCCCGAAGGCTACGGCGTCCGCGGCGAATACTTCGCCGGGCGAAATTTCCGCCAACTCCTCCTCACCCGCGACGACCCCGCCATCGACTTCAAATGGGGCGACGATTCCATCCCCCACCCGTCGCTGTCGCCCGGCGGGCGCGAGTTCTCCATCCGCTGGACCGGCCGTCTGCTCGCCGCGCATTCCGAGCGCCACCAACTCTTCGCCAACACCGACGACGGCGTCCGCCTGTGGGTCGGCGGGAAGCTCCTGATCGACCGTTGGATGGATCAGTCGATGGCCGAGGCGTCGGCCGAGATCGACCTCGTCGCCGGCCAGGAGTACGAGCTCAAGGTCGAGTATTACAACGGCGCCGGCCCGGGCCTGGCGCACATCGCCTGGCAGAGTCCGTCGATGCCGCGCCAGCCCATCCCGACGACCAGCCTGCGCCTGCCCAAGTCGCCCGCCCGCCCCGAGGGCATCCTGCTCGAGACGCCCGCGGCCGACGGCGGCCTGCCCTTCCGACGGATCCTCGCGCCCGACACCGTCGGCCTCCGCGCCGAGTATTACACCGACCGCGACCTCAAGCAGCTCAACTTCATCCGCTTCGATCCCAACATCGACTTCCACTTCCACCCGGACAATCTCCCCGACCCCGCCTCATCGCCCGAGGGCTCCGTGCGCTGGACCGGCTTCGTGGAAGTTCCGAAGGACAACGAGTACCGCTTCCACGTCGAGGCCCACCTCCGCTGCCGCCTCTGGGTCGACAACAAGCTCCTGATCGACAAGTGGGACGCCCAGGGCGGCGAGTTCTCCAGTGAGTACCTCACCCTCGAGGGCGGGAAGAAGTACGCGTTCAAGCTCGAGTACGCGTCGCCCGCCGGGTTCATGCTCTGCCGCGCGCGTTGGTCCAGCAAGAACGCCGGCCGCGACGTCATCCCGTCGTCGGCCTTCTCCACCCCGACCGATTCGCGCCTGGCCAAGCCGGTGATCGGGCTGATCTACCCCTCGGCCGACACCCTCGCGACCGCGCCCGAGACCCTCACGCTCTTCGCCGCCGGCATGTCGCCCAACGCGCCCGTGCAGAAGGTCGAGTTCTTCGACAAGAACGGGCTGCTCTGGGCCAACACCGCCCAGCCGTACCGCTTCGTCTGGAACCGCCCGCCCGCCGGGCTGTACAACATCCGGGCCAAGCTGACCGACACGCTCGGCGTCACCGCGCTCTCCGACCCGTTCCAACTCACCGTCACCGGCAAGGGCGACGGCTCGCTCAAAGCCCCGTGGGGCGACTTCTTCATCGCTAACACCGAGTACACCGTCCGGCCCAGGCGCGGCCGCACCGGAGGTGGCGACGTCGTCGTCGCCAACGCCTACCTGACGGCCGGCTCCGCCTCCTTCAACCCCCAGACCGGCGAGTTCAAGCTCGACAACTCGGTCGGCTCGCTCACCAGCGACAACCAGCCCGACGCCGGTGACTTCGTCGTCCAGCCCCTCACCGGCGACGGCCAGATCGTCGCCCGCATCGCCTCGCTCACCCCGCGCGACCCCAACGCCGACGCCATGGCCGGCATCACGATCCGCGAGAACCTCAAGAGCCGCTGCAAGCACGCGAGCCTGCTCTGGGGCGTCCCGGCCAACGACCCGGTCGTGTCGTTCGTCCGCCGCCAGGACCACTGGATGAACCCCGTGCAGACCGAGCGGAACGCCGAGACCCCGCACTGGGTCAAGCTCGTCCGCCACGGGTCGCGCGTGCACGCGTACACGTCGCCGGACGGCAAGACCTGGGACCTGATCGGCTCCGACCGCTTCGAGACCGGCCCGACGGTGTTCGTCGGGCTCACCGCCGCCAGCAAGGACAAGGACCGCCCCGCGACCGCCGTGTTCGACCACGTCGAGGTCACCGCCGGCTCGCCCGCGCTCGAGTCGAGCACCAAGGGGTTCGTCACGCGCTCCGGCTCGTTCGTCGCCGCCGACGTCTGGGCCATCGACGACGACCGCGTCCGCTTCACCCGCGACAACAAGCAGGACTCGATCGCGCTCGCCGACGTCGCGCGCGTCTGCTACCGCCCGGTGCTCGCCGAACACGCCAAACGCCTGTCGCCCGACCAGCCCGGCGCCCTGATGGCCGGCGGCGACTTCCTCGACGGCGACATCAAGGCCCTCAAGGACGGCCAGGTCTCGATCTCGTCTGTGCTGTTCGGCGTGAAGAAGATCTACCTCCA
>DATHXE010000298.1:0-2385 GCA_035459845.1 Tepidisphaeraceae bacterium
CTGGGTGGTGTCGGCGGCGCCGTGTTTTTCTACGAGGGCTTTGACGAGGTCCGGGCGCTCGAGCACCACGCACCCGCGCGTCGCCTTGGCGGCGGTCTCGCGGAAGTCCTTCAAAAAGCCGCTGCTCGTCAACGTCTCATAGATCCCGCGCTCGTCGCGGATCGATTCCTTGGCGAACTGGATGATCGGGCAGGGCTCGACGTGCCCGCCGGGGCCGATGTGGTGGCTGATGCCGGTCGCCATGGGGCAGAGGGCGTCGCCCTTGTCGTCCCAGTAGGCGTCGACGATGCCGATCGGGTGCTTGGCGCGCATCGAGACGATGAACTTGCGGATGTTCAGCACCTGCTCGGGCGACAGCGCCAGGTGGTCGGCCGGGTTGGGGCCGACGACGCGGTACGTGTGAAACCACACGTAGTGCACGCCCATCTGGATCAGGCGCTCGAGCCACGGCTCGGAGACCAGCTCGTAGTTGGTCTGGCAGACGCTGGTCGCGACGCCCACGATCAGCTTGTGCTTGCGGCAGTTCTCCAGGCCCTTGAGCGTGCGATTGAGCACGTCGAGCCGGCCGCGCCGTTCGTTGGAGACGACCTCGGAGCCCTCGATGCTGATCAGCGGGGTCGCGTTGCCCAGCTCGCGCAGGCGGGCGGCGATCTTGTCGGTGATCATCTGCCCGTTGGTGAAGATCTGGAAGTAGCAGTCCGGGTGGGCAGCCAGCATGTCCAGCAACTGCGGGTGCATGAACGGCTCCCCGCCGAGGATGCCGAAGAAGCTGTTGCCGTGCTTCTTTGCGTCGTTGATCAGCTTGTTCATCTCGTCGAGCGTGATCATCTGCCGGGGCGACGCGACGTCGACCCAGCACCCCTGGCAGCGCAGCTGGCACGAGTTGATGATCGAGACGTAGAGGAACGGCGGGAAGTGGATGCCCTGCTTGAGCCGCTTCTTGAACAACTGGACCGAGCGCATGCCCTTGTAGCCGAAGTTGAAGGCGAGTTTCCAGAGGAGCCGCTTGTCGGTCTCGGTCAGCATGCGGCGGGCGAACTTCATCAACATAACGTCACGCGTGCCTTCCGTACGACCGACCGACTCACACATAACCCGGGCGACTCAAACCGTCATCCTGAGGCACTCCGAAGGATCTTGCTTCGGAATCCTGAACGGTCCCGGCTTGGGGTCTTGTTCTCGAACGCTCCGCTCCGATCGATCGGGCCGCTGGCTGCCGGCTAGATCCTTCGGAGTACCTCAGGATGGCGGTTCCACGCTTTCTGCCTTAAGCCTGCGCCATTCCGTTTTCGCCCGCGAGCTTTAATGCCGCTTCTGCGCGGGCCTTCGCTTCCGCCGCTTTCTGACGAATCTGATCCGGCGACGGCAGCGACGCCATCACCTCCGCCGGGATGTCCATCTCGCCCACGGACTGCTTGAGCTTTTCCATGCACCGCAGGCGCTCTTTGAGGGCCTTGTCGGAGTCGCGCTCTTTTGAGAAGCGGCTCTTGGCCTTCTCCGACCGATCCCGCAATGCCGAGTAGATGTCGCCGCCCAACAGCGCCGAGATGTCGACCTTCATGGACTCGCGGCGGAGGTCTTCGGAGTTGACCTCGTCGCCGTTGATCGGGCCGAAGCGGTACTTGGGGAAGAGGATCGCGACCTCGGGGCAGACGCGCGAGCAGGCGGGGCAATCGGTCTTGCAATTGTTCTGGTTCTGGACGCGGATCTCGCCTTCCTTCGAAACGCCGTAGACGTCGAAGAGGCAGAAGCTCATGCACTGCATGCAGTTGGTGCAGCGCTTGTAGTCGATGACGGGGAACCAGGGTTTCCAGCCGCCGGACTTGGTGGCGCCGGTCTCGCCGCGGAGGGCTTCGACGGCCCCGACGGTGGCGGCGGTGTCCATACCCTCGACGTCGCGGACGTGCACCTTGAGCGGGCCGGCGTCGCCGTCGGCGGTGGCGAGAGATGAGTCGTCGAACTTGCCGAGGACGACCATCGCCTCGCGCCCCTCGCCCGCGCCGCTCACGTGGCCGTTGGTGCGGGCGCTGGTGACGGCGTAGCCCTTCTCCAGCAGCGACTTCATGAGGTCGTAGCGGTGGTCGTCTGCGAGCGGGCGGCTGCCCTCGCCCTCGTAGACCACGACGCGCAGCCCGGTGGTTCCGCCGGCGATCACAAGGCCTCCTTCGTGCCGGCGACCGCGCCGAAGCCTTCGCCCAGGACGGCGAAGACGACCTTCTCGGCGGGCTCGGTGCGCATGTTGACGATCTCGACGCCGCCGTCGTCCGGCAGGGGGGTGCCGGCGGCGACGAACAGGCCGCGGACGGCGCGGGGGTAGCAGGCGGCGATCTTCACGTTGCCGCCCTGCGCCAGGCGCGCCAGCGACGGGTCGCACTTGGCCGACAG
>DATHXE010000299.1:0-5330 GCA_035459845.1 Tepidisphaeraceae bacterium
GACCGGGCAGGAGCACGCCGACCAGGGCGACGTGGTCATCAGCCGAAATACGAAGGTCGGGTACCTGGTCCAGAACCCGTCGTTCGACCTCGAGAACACGGTGATCGACGAGGCCGAGCTGGGGATGGGGGCGCTGCACGACCTGGCCCACGAGATGCGCGAGCTCGAGCACAAGATGGCCGAGGTCGGGGGGGACGCGCTGGAGAAGGTGCTGGACAAGTACACGCGGGTGCAGACCAGGTTCGACTCGGCGGGCGGGTACGCGTGGCAGCACAAGCTGGAGGCGACGCTCCTGGGCGTCGGCCTCGCGCGGGAGACGTGGGAACTAAAGGTCGGGGCGCTGTCGGGCGGGCAGCGGTCGCGGCTGGCGCTCACGCAGCTGCTTTTGTCCGAGCCGGATCTGCTCCTGCTGGACGAGCCGACGAACCACCTGGACCTGCAGGCGATCGAGTGGCTCGAAGGGTACCTGGCCGACTTCAAGGGGGCCGTCGTCCTGATCTCGCACGATCGGTTTTTGCTGGACCGCCTGGCGACGCGCATCGTCCGCCTCAACCGCGCCAAGATCGAGTCCTACGCCGGCAACTACTCGAGCTACGTCGAGCAGCGGGAGCACAACGAGCTGACCCAGCAGCGGGCCCACGCCCTCCAGCAGAAGGACATCGAGAAGCAGGCCGAGTTCGTGCGGCGGTTCAAGGCCGGGCAGCGCGCCAAGGAGGCCAAGGGCCGCGAGAAGCGCCTGAACCGCCTGCTCGAGTCCGACCAGGTCATCCAGCGCGTCGGCGTCGACGCCCGCATGAACTACTCGCTCCAGAACAACCAGCGCGCCGGCGACCGCGTGCTGACGATCCGCGAGCTCACCAAGACGTTCGGCAGCAACACGCTCTGGAAGGAGATCGTCGGCGACCTGTCGCGCGGGGACCGCGTCGGCGTGCTCGGTCACAACGGGTCGGGCAAGACGACGCTGCTCAAGGTGCTCATGGACGTCGAGCCGGCGACGGCGGGCGAGTTCAAGTGGGGCGCGAACCTCAACATCGGCTACTACGACCAGCGGCTGGACCTGCTGAACCCGAAGCACACGCTGATCGAGTCCGTGCAGGACGGGCGCAAGGTGACCGACAAGGCCGCGCGCGACATCCTGGGGCTGATGCTGTTCCGCCAGGACGACTTCGAGAAGCACATCGAGGTGCTCAGCGGCGGGGAGAAGGCGCGGATCCGGCTGGCGCAACTGCTGGTCGACCGGCCCAACGTGCTGGTGCTGGACGAGCCGACGAACCACCTCGACATCGCCAGCCGCGAGGCGCTCGAGGGCGCTCTGTCGACGTTCGACGGGACGATCTTGTGCGTCAGCCACGACCGGTACTTCCTGGACCGGGTGGTCGACGGGCTGTGGATCATCGAGCCGCCAAACATGACGGTGTTCGACGGCGGGTACTCCGAGTACGCGGAGAAGCTCAAGGCGAGCCAGGCCCGCAAGTAAGTCACGATCCGTAATCGGGAATTGGGGCGCTCCGCACCGCCGGGTAGGCCGGTTACGGTGGGCGGTCGCACGCGCGCGGCCTTCGCCCGCGCGCCCCGGCCGGGCGGATCCGGCGGCGGTCGTTCATCCTCCCCATTTTCTGAGGTCCCCATGGGTCTACTCGATCAGGCGATGTCCGCGTTCGGCGGCGGGCAAGGCGGCGGCGGCGGTCAGTCCGGCATGATCGGCGCGCTGATGAAGCTGGTGAACAGCCCCGGCGTGGGCGGCATCGGCGGTCTGCTCGCCAAGCTCCAGTCCAGCGGGCTCGGCCAACACCTTCAGTCCTGGATCGGCACCGGCGCCAACCAACCCGTCTCCGGCCAACAACTCACGCAGGCGCTCGGGCAGGAGAACGTCGACCAGTTCGCGCGCGACGCGGGCATCCCGCCTCAGGAAGCGCCGGACCAGTTGGCGGGGCTGCTGCCCAACGTCGTCGACAAGCTCACGCCCGGCGGGCAGATCCCGACCGAGTTGCTGGGCGGCGGCGGCGGTGGATTGATGGACGCGCTCAAGAAGTTTGGCGTGCAGTAGCGACTGGGGCGCCGCGCCGATCCCTCTTGTAGCCGCCCCGCTTGCGGGGGCGCGTCCGGATGCGCGGCTTCCGGCGTTACTTCACAGGCGCGGCGCCCGGTGCAGGCGCGGGAGCAGGCGCTGGTGCCGGCGCGGCCGGCGGGCCACCGGCGCCGCGCGTTCGCGGGCCTTCGGCGCCGAGCTTGGCGAGTTCTTCGACCTGCTCCTTCTTGACCAGGCCGCGGACGCGCGCGGCGGCAGCCTCGTACTCCTTCCGCCAGCGCATCGACAGCTCCTGCGCCGCGACGAGCATTTCCTGTTCGACCTTGCGGCGGGCGTCGTCGGCCTTGGCGGCGGCCCACGCGGCGTACGCCGACTGCCACTGCGCCAGCTCTGCGCCGGTCGGTCGCTGCTCGCGGATGGAGCCGGTCGCCTCGGCGAGCAGCTTCGCGAGATTCACGTCGACCTTGGCCCGGCGGGCGTCGTCCTCGGATTCCAGCACGCGCTCGACGCCCTTGAGGATGTGGCCGGCCTCGGTGTTCGGCGCTTCCGGGTGGTACTCGACGTTGCGGGGGGCATTCGGGTCCGCGGGCTGGGGCGGACCGAAGCCCCGGCGGCGGCGGGACTCGCCGAACTCGACGCGGACCCACGTGGAGACGACGTGCAGCGACCGCTCGTCCGGCGTGTCGATCCGGCCGTCGACGCGGAGCTCGCGGAGGACGGCGGGGGTGGCGGCGGCGGTCTCGCCGCCAGAAGTCGGCGCGGGCGTCCCGGGCTTGCCGTACTTGCGCCGTTCGTACTCCTCGCGGGTCTCCTTCTTCATCTCACCGGCGTCGACAGCTCCGACGCTGGTCGCCTCGCCCGCCGACGTCGCCGGGGGCGCGGATGGCGCTTCGCGGAGCGTCACGCGGACCGCGTACCCCGGCTTGAGGCGCTTGGCCGTCGCCTGGAGCGCGGCGACCGCGAGCCCGACCTGGGGCGCCGCGCCGGCGGGGGCCGCGCTGGGGAGCGTGTACGTGACCGGCTTGCCGTCGACGTCGACCACGACCTGCTGGACGGGCTTGTTGTCGGCGGTCTTGCCGGCGACCAGTTTGACGAACGTCCCGGCGACGGGCTCGGTCGGCCGCCAGGCGTCGATCAGTGTGCCGCCCGTCTTCGCCGGGCCGGGGCCGAACTCGACGTTCACGAGTTCGCCCGGCTTGAGCGACTCGGCGATCGCCAGGAGCACCGCATCGGGCCGGGCCGCGCCCGCGCCGGGCGTCGTGCGGTTGGGGATAACCAGCTCTTTGACTTGGCCGAACTTCGACACGCGGAGGGTGACGGCGGGCTGCCCCGCGACCGTCGCCTTGCCGACGCCGTCGACGGTGTACGTGCGCGGGTCGGCCAGGGCCTTGTCGCCCTCGGCCTTGGCGAGGGTGTCGACGGTGTCGGCGTCGCCGCCCGGTTTGGAGGCGGTGAGCGTGATCGCGATCAGGTCGCCGCGCGACAGCGAACCGAGCCGGCGTTTCATCAGCTCGGAGACGTTCAGGCGGACCGCCTTGCCTCCCTCGAGCGGGGCGACAACGACCCATCCCGTGCCGCTGGGGCGTCGGAAACCGGGGGGGCCGTCTTCGCTATTGGAGACGTGACGCACGACGTGCGGGGCCGGCGTCGCGGCGGGCCGACCCGGCTCGGCGGCCCGGGCCTGCGCGCCGGTCAGTACGGCGCACAGCGCGAGCGCCACCGCCATCGGGATTCGGATGAGAGGCATCGGGGGTTCTCCGTCCACCCAACGCCGGTGGTCGCTTGATATTGCCGTCGGGGTATGGGTGGGTCGGATCCGCGGCATCATTTGCGGCCCCGCCGACTGGCATTATGCGCTGACGGGCCGGGTCCCGAGCGCTACGATTGCCCCTTCGTTTATCGGAGGTACCGACCCATGCCCACCGTCATCCGCCGCGACAACATCGACTTCCGCGACCAGACCGTCTACATGGCCGGCCACGCGTACGTGAACTGCACGTTCGACCACTGCACGATCGTCGTCCGCGAGGCGACCGGCGTGCTCGAGAACTGCAAGTTCACCAACTGCGTCTGGCACGTGGACGCGTTTTTCACCGACCGGGACCGGCTGACGCACCTGGTGAACAGCCTGATCCCCCTGATGGCCGAGTCGCTCCCGAGCGCGTCAGGGGCGGCGACGGCGGTGCTGCGGAAGTCGTAAGCACGCGCCGCTCCCCGCGACTTCTGATTGACAATTCCCCCCGCACCATGGACCATGACGGGCGCTCCCAACGGACGCCCTTTATGTCCCAATACTACCTCGCCGACGGCAACGACCGCCGCGGGCCGTTCACGGCCGACCAGCTTCCGACCCAGGGCATCACCGCCGAGACGCTCGTCTGGCGCGAGGGCCTGCCCGACTGGCTCCGCGCCGACGCCGTCCCCGAGCTCCGCCCGTACCTCCCCGCCCCGCACAACCCGCAGACGGGCTACGGGTACGCCCAGCAGCCCGCCGCCCAGCAGTACGGCGGCGGCTACCCGCAGCAGGGGTATGGCCAGCCGGCGTACGCCCAGGGCGGTTACTACCCGCAGGGTGGCGGTGGGCAGGGGATGCCGATCGCCGGGATGGTGCTCGGCATCCTCGGGATCCTCTTTTTCTGGATCCCGGTGCTCGGGGTGATCATCGCCGTCCTGGGGTTGATCTTCGGCATCGCCGGCCTGAAGAACCCGCTCGGCAAGGGCATGGCGATGGCCGGGGTGATCTGCGGGGCGATCGCCGCCGTCGGGAGCCTGGCGTTCACGATCTACTTCTTCGCGGAATACAACCGGTGGTGAGCGACACGCGCACGTGCTCACTTCAGTGACGCACGAGTCGGGACACCCGCTGCTTGTCTCCCCCTCCCCTTGTCCCCTTGTCCCCTTGTCCCCTTGTCCCCTTGTCTCCCTGCGCGATCGCGCGCGGGTATCGCCCCCTCCCTCGATGGACACTCGCCAGCGCTACCTCGCCCCCGTCCGCAGCCTCGTCGTCAAGCTCGGCACGCAGCTCCTGACCGACAAGGAGCGCCGGCTGGATGATGCGTTCCTCGGGTCCGTCGCCCGGCAGGTGGTCGCGCTGCGCGAGCGGAAGGTGGCGGTCACGATCGTGTCGTCCGGCGCGATCGGGGCGGGCCTGCGCGAACTCGGGCTGGCGAGCCGGCCGAAGGACCTGGCGACGCTGCAGGCGGTCGCGGCGGTCGGGCAGCGGCGGCTGATGGACGCCTGGGCGGCCGCGTTCGAGCCCCACGGGATGAAGGTCGCCCAGATCCTGCTCACGCGCGAGGAC
>DATHXE010000300.1:0-9075 GCA_035459845.1 Tepidisphaeraceae bacterium
TCTCCGCACCGGCACCGGCGTCTCCGAGTTCCGCACCTTCTGGGTCGGCCGCCTCCCCGTCTCGGCCGAGAAGGAGCCCAACAGCGAGTTCAAATCCCCCCAGCCGATCGAGCTGAACACGACCGTTCAGGGCGTGATCGAGAACGAAGACCAGGACTTCTTCGTCGTCACCCTCAAGAAGGGCCAGCGCGTCACCGCCGAGATCGAGGGCATGCGCCTCGCCGGCGCGATGTTCGACCCGTACCTGGCCATCCTCGACGAGAACCGGTTCGAGCTCACCGCCGCCGACGACACCGCCCTGCTCAAGCAGGACACGGTCGTGTCGATCGTCGCCCCCAAGGACGGCAAGTACGTCATCCAGGTCCGCGACAGCTCGTTCGGCGGGTCGGGGGACGCCCACTACCGCCTCCACGTCGGCACGTTCCCGCGCCCGCGCGTCGCCTACCCGCTGGGCGGGCCCGCGGGCGAGGCCGTCGCCGTCAAGTTCCTCGGCGACGCCGCCGGGCCATTCAGCCAGACGTTCAAGCTCCCCGCCAAGGCCGACCCCCACTTCGAGCTCTACGCCGAGCAGGACGGCCAGGCCCCGCCCTCGGGAAACCCATTCCGCGTGAGCGAGTTCCCCAACGTCCTCGAGGCCGAGCCCAACGACTCGATCAAGACCGCCACCACCTACACCGGCCCCCTGCCCGTCGCGTTCAACGGGATCATCAGCGAGCAGCCGTCCGAGACCCCGGCGGTGGCGGCAAGCGCTGCCCCCGCTAAAGCGGGCGACCCGAAGGTCAGCGCCAGCGCCTCGACCGCGATCGGCGGCGACTCCGACTTCTTCAAGTTCAAGGCTCAAAAGGGCCAGGTCCTCGAGATCAACGTCTTCGCCCGCCGCCTCCGCACGCCGCTCGACCCCGTCCTCACAGTCTACGGGCCGACCGGCAGCCAGATCGCCACCAACGACGACACCGGCGGGCCCGACGCCTACGTCCGCCTCGCCGTCCCCGCCGACGGCGAGTACGCTCTCCGCGTCCGCGACCACCTCAAGGGTGGCTCCGACCTCCACGCCTACCGCGTTGAGATCACCCCCGTCGCCCCGTCGATCAGCCTGATCATCCCGCAGTACACGCCCCAATACTCTCAGGAGCGCCAGGCCGTCACCGTCCACAAGGGCAACAAGTACGCCACCCTCATGCGCATCCAGCGCACCGACGTCCCGGGCGGCCCGGTCAAGATCGAGTGCCCGCAACTCCCCGCCGGCGTGACGATGCGCGTCGAGAACGTCGAGCCCGGCGTCGACACCGTCCCCGTCCTGTTCGAAGCGACCGAAACCGCCAAGGTTGTCGGCGGCCTCGTCGAGCTCAAGGCGACCCACGCCGACCCCAAGGTCACCGGCGTCGCCAGCTCGTTCCGCCAAGTCACCGAGCTCGTGACCAACGGCAACCAGGCGTCGTTCTACACCGTCCCGACCGACAAGATGGCCCTCGCCGTCGCCGAGCCCACGCCTTACAAGCTCTCGATCGTCCGGCCGAAGGTCCCGCTCGTGCAGGGCGGCGAGATGAAGCTCAAGGTCGTGGCCGAGCGCCTCCGCAACTTCAACGGCCCGATCGTCGCCCGCCTGCTCTTCAAGCCCCCGGGAATCGAGGGCGTCGGGCAGGTCGAGATCCCGGCCGGCAAGACCGAAGCCGAGTACGTCATCAACGCGTCCGACAACGCCCCGCTCAAGACCTGGCAGCTCGTCCTCGTCGGCTCGGCAGACCCGGGCAACGGCACCAACTGGGTCTCGTCCGACTACTGCCCCCTCGAGGTCGCCGCCCCCTTCCTGACCGGCAAGATCGCCAACGCGACCGTCGAGCAGGGCAACCCCGTCAAGATCACCGCCGACCTCGACGCCAAGACCAAGTGGGCCGGCAAGGCCACGATCGAGCTCGTCGGCCTGCCCAGCGGCGGCGAGGCCAAGGTCAAGGAGATCACCGCCGACGACAAGAAGATCGAGTTCGAGGTGACCACGCTCAAGTCGACCCCGGCCGCGGTCCACAACGGCCTGTTCCTCAAGGTCACCGTCACCCAAAACGGCGAGCCGATCCAGCACGCCGTCGCCCGCGGCGGCCAGCTCCGCGTCGACGCCCCGCTCGGCAAGGACGGCAAGCCGATCAAGCCCACGACCCCCGTCGCCGCCACCCCGGCGAAGTCCGCGAAACCGAAAACGGACAAGGCCGCCAAGTAGTATTTCAATCAGCAGACGACGCAGTAACGAGTCCCGCCTGCCGCTTGCGGCTTAGCTACAGAAGAAAACCGAGAAGAACACTCACCACGTGAGCACTCCTATGACCCTGCGACAGAAATCGCTCACCGCCGCCGCACTGTGCGTCGGCCTGCTGACCAGCCTGGCGATCGTTGTCGCCGCCCCGCCCGCCCCGCCCGCCCCGCTCACCGCCCCGACCGGCGGCAACGGCAAGCCGGCCGCGGACCTCGCCGCCAACCTCGACGGCGTCGTCCGCTTCGAGGTCTTCCCGACCACCGTCAACCTCGAGACCGCGCGCGACGCCCAGTCGATCGTCGCACTCTACACCCGCGCCGACGGCGTCACCGCCGACGTCACCGCACAGGCCCAGTTCGCCTTCGCCAACCCGGCCCTCGCCAAGGTCGATGGCGGCCACACCGTCCGCCCCCTCGCCGACGGTCAGACCGAGCTGTCCGTCTCCTTTCAGGGCAAGACCGTCAAGCTCCCCGTCACCGTCAAGGACGCCAAGGCCGACCGCCCGATCTCGTTCAAGCTCGACGTCATGCCGATCTTCATGCGCGCCGGGTGCAACACCGGCGGGTGCCACGGCTCGGCCCGCGGCAAGGACGGCTTCATGCTCTCCCTCTTCGGGTACGACCCCGACGGCGACTTCAACCGCATCACCCGCCAGCAGCCCGGCCGCCGTGTCAACCTCGGCTTTCCCGAAGACTCGCTCCTGCTCACCAAGACGACCGGCGCCGCCCCGCACACCGGGGGCGCCCGCTTCAAGACCGACTCGGCCTTCTACCAGACCATCCTCCGCTGGCTCGACGCCGGCGCGCCCCACGACCCGGCCGAGGTCGCCCAGCCCGTCTCGCTCGAGCTCCTCCCGACCACCGTCGTCCTCGAGGTCGGCTCCAAGCTCCGCATGACCGCCCGCGCCAAGTACTCCGACGGCACCGACCGCGACGTCACCGACCTCGTCGTCTTCTCGTCCACCAACGACGGCGCCGCCGGCGTCACCGAGGACGGCGCCGTCACCGCCAAGGCGCGCGGGGAGGCCTTCGTCATGGGCCGCTTCCACACCTACACCGTCACCTCCCAGGTGATCGTGATCCCCCAGAACCACCAGTACGCCTGGCCCAAGATCCCCGAGAACAACTACATCGACACCCTGGTCAACGCCAAGCTCAAGAAGCTCCGCATCCTGCCCTCCGAGCTGTGCACCGACGAGGAGTTCGCCCGCCGCGTCCACCTCGACGTCGTCGGCCTGCTCCCGACCCGCGAGGAGCTCGAGCGCTTCCTCGCCAACAACTCCCCCGACAAGCGCGAGAAGCTCGTCGACGAACTCCTCAAGCGCAAGGAGTTCGCCGAGATGTGGGTCATGAAGTGGGCCGAGCTCCTCCAGATCCGCAGCGACAACAACGCCCAGCGGATGAGCTACAAGGCCGTCGTCCTCTACTACAACTGGCTCCAGGACAAGATCGCCAACAACGTCCCGATGGACCAGATCGTCCAGGAACTCCTGTCCGCCAGCGGCGGCACGTTCACCAACCCGGCCGCCAACTACTACCAGGTCGAGCGCGACGCCCTGAAGATCGCCGAGAACACCGCCCAGGTGTTCATGGGCATGCGGATCCAGTGCGCCCAGTGCCACAATCACCCGTTCGACCGGTGGACGCAGGACGACTACTACCAGTTCGCCGCCTACTTCGCCCAGGTCGGCCGCAAGAACGCCGAAGACCCCCGCGAACAGGTCGTGTTCAACACCGGCGGCGGGTCGGTCACCCACCCGCTCAAGGGCAACAAGATCACCCCCAAGTTCCTCGGCGACGCGGCGCCCCGCCCCATCCCCGAGGGTAAGGACCGCCGCGAGGTCGTCGCCGAGTGGCTCGCCTCCCCCGAGAACCCCTACTTCGCCACCAACCTGTCGAACATCGTCTGGGCCCACTTTTTCGGCAAGGGAATCATCGACCAGGTCGACGACGTCCGCGCCTCCAACCCCGCCTCCAACCCCGAGCTGCTCGCGGCCCTGGGCCAGAAGTTCACCGAGTACAAGTACGACTTCAAGCGCCTCGTGAAGGACATCTGCACGAGCCGCACCTACCAGCTCTCGACCAAGTCCAACCCGACCAACGAGCTCGACACCCGCAACTTCGCCAAGGCCCAGGTCCGCCGCGTCCGCGCCGAGGTCCTGCTCGACGTGATCAACCAGGTCACCGACTCCAAGGAGAAGTTCAAGGGCCTCCCGCTCGGCAGCCGCGCCGTCCAGATCGCCGACGGCCGCACCAGCAGCTTCTTCCTCACCACCTTCGGCCGCGCCACCCGCGAGACCGCCTGCTCGTGCGAGGTCAAGATGGAGCCCAACCTGTCCCAGGCCCTCCACCTGATCAACGGCCCGACGACCAACGCGAAGGTCGCCAGCAGCCAGGTGATCACCAACCTCCTCAAGGACAAAAGGGGCCCGCAGGAGGTCCACCAGGAACTCTACCTCCGCACCCTCTCCCGCCGCCCGACGGCGAAGGAGGTCGAGGAGTTCGAAAAGGTCCTGACCGCGACGCCGCCCGCCCAGCACCGCCAGGTCCTCGACGACCTCTTCTGGGCCCTCCTGAACGCGGAAGAGTTCATCTTCAACCACTGATCGCGAACCGGCGAACGCCGAAGGAAAACGAAGCCCACGGAACTCGGTTCTGTGGGCTTTCGCATTGACGCTCGCTTCCCGTAGCGTCCAGATCGCCTGTGTCGCCCTCGTTCCAATCGCGTGCTATGATCCGGTACACGGAGACGAACACCGATGGTCGCGATCAAGGCACATTTCGATGGATCGAAGATCCAACTCCCGCCCGAGTTGCGCCACGCCCAGCCGGGCGAGGTGATGATCGTGGTGCCGGACGCCATGGTGAACCAAACGCCGTCACCACAGGATTCCACGCAGACGGCCAAACCGTCGATCTGGGACGCATTCGGCAAAGCACCGGTCCAGCGAACGCGTGAGGACATCGAGCGGCAACTCAACGCGGACCGCGACGAGTGGGACCGGCGGTGATCTACCTCGACTCGAACATCATCATTCGGTTTGTCGAGGGAGTGCCTGCCACCCGTGAACCGATCCGCCAACGACTTCAGGGCGAAACCGTTCTGGTCACCTCTCGCCTCAGCCGAATCGAATGCCGGTGCCATCCGATGGGTCGGAACGATGCAATCGTCCTGGGCCTATTCGATACGTTCTTCAGCTCTCCGGAACTCACGCTCACCACGATTGACGATCCGGTGATCGAGGAAGCGACGTCGATTCGTTCACGATATCGATTCCGGACTCCCGATGCGATCCACCTCGCATCCGCGGTCGTCGCCGGCGCCACCGCCTTCCTCACCGGCGACCTCCAACTCACGCAATTCACTGGAATTGCGGTCGAAATCATCTGACCGTCCACATCCCCCCGCTTCGGGCGTATGAATTACGCCATGAAGCGACACGCCCTCCTCCTCGCCGCCGCGATCGCCGCCGCCCCCCTCTCCGCCCGCGCCGCCGACGCGCCCGCCGCGGCCGCGTCGACCCCCAAGGTCACCTACGTCGACCACGTCCTCCCCATCTTCAAGAACGCCTGCCTCAACTGTCACAACCCCGACAAGAAAAAGGGCAACCTAGACCTCTCCTCCTACACCGGCGTCATGGCGGGCGGGTCCGGCCCCCTCTTCGTCGGCGGCGACCCCGACGCCTCCCTCCTCTACAAGGTCATGACCTGGTCCGTCGAGCCCAACATGCCCCCCAAGGGCGACAAGCTTCCCGAAAAGGACCTCGCCGTCATCCGCAATTGGATCGCCGCCGGCGGCCCCGAGACCAACGGTTCCAAGGTCGTCATCAACAAGCCCAAGACGAACCTCGCCGTCGTCAACTCGTCCGCCGGGAAGCCCACCGGGCCGATCGCCTTCCCCAAGGAACTCCCGCTCGACCCCGTCGCCGTCGCCCGCCGCCCAGTTTCCGCCTCCTCGCTCGCCGCCAGCCCGTGGGCCCCCCTCATCGCCGTCGGCGGTCACAAGCAGATCGTCCTCTTCCACGCCGACTCCCTCGAGCTCCTCGGCGTCATCCCCTACCCCGAGGGCGTCCCCCACGCACTCAAGTTCAGCCGCAACGGCTCGCTCCTCATGGCCGGCGGCGGGGTCGACGGCAAGAGCGGCAAGGTCGTCCTCTTCGACGTCGCCACCGGCAACCGCGTGACCGAGGTCGGCGACGAGTTCGACGCCGTCCTCGCCGCCGACGTCTCCCCCGACCAGGCCCGTGTCGCCCTCGGCACCCCACTCAAGACCGCCAAGATCTACCTCACCGCCGACGGCGCCGCCGAGCACACCATCAAGAAGCACACCGACTGGGTGCAGGCCGTCGCCTTCTCCCCCGACAACAAGTACCTCGCCACCGCCGACCGTGCCGGCGGCATGTGGGTCTGGGAAGCCGCCACCGCCCGCGAGGTCTTCAACTGCGCCGGCCACAAGGACGGCGTCACCGACGTCGCGTTCCGCGGCGACTCCGCCGTCCTCGCCTCCGGCTCCACCGACGGCACCATCAAGCTCTGGTCCATGGAGGACGGAAAGGCCGTCAAGACCGTCGCCAACGCCCACGCCGGCGGCGTCCTCTCCCTCTCCTTCACCCACGACGGCCGGCTCGTCTCCACCGGCCGCGACGGCGCCGTTAAGCTCTGGGGCCCCGACGGTTCCGCCCTCAAGACCGTCGACAAGTTCAACGACATCGCCCTCAAATCCACCTTCACCCACGACGGCCAGCGCGTCGTCGCCGCCGACTTCACCGGCCAGATCCGCGTCTACAGCACCGCCGACAACAAGAAGGCCGGCGACCTCACCGCCAACCCCCCGTCGCCCGCGCAGCGCCTCGCCTCGACCGACCAGCGCCTCGCCGAACTCGCCGCCGCCATCCCCAAGGCCGACGCCGACCTCGCCGCCGCCCAGAAGGCCGCCGACGAAGCCGCCGCCACCCTGAAGGCCGCCACCGACAATCCCGCGGAAAAGATCGTCGCCGACGCCAAGGCCAAGCGCGACAAGACGATCGCCGAGGCCACGGCCAAGATGACCGCAGCCAAGGAGCAGGCCACCCAGCTCCAGGCCAAGGTCACCGCCGTTACCGAGGCCCGCCAGAAGAACACGCAGGCCCTCACCGCCCTCACCGCCGAGGTGCAAGCCCTCCGCGCCAAGCTCACGCCCAAGCAGACGGCGCTCGACGCCGCCGCCGCCGCGCTGACCAAGGCGAAACAAGCGCAAACCGCCAAGCCCGCCGACGCCGCCGCCAAGGCCAAGCTCGACGAGGCCACCAAGGCCCACGCCTCCGCGACCGCCGCCCACGCCGATCTCAAGAAGCAGCTCGACGCCAAGTCCGCCGCGATCGCGACCGAGCAGGCCAAGACCCCCAAGCTCGCCGAAGAATCCAAGGCCACGCAGGAAGCCCTCGCCGCCGCCAAGGCCATCGCGCGCCTCACCCCCGAAACCCACCCCGAGATCGTCGAAGCCAAGGCCGCCTACGCCAAGGCCAAGCTCGCCGCCGAGGTCGCGACGAAAACCCTCCCCGACAAACAGAAGGCCGCCAAGGACGCCGCCGACGCCCTCGCCACCGCCCAATCCGCCGCCAAGTCCGCCCGCGACGCCCTAGCCGCCGCCAAGTCCGAAATCCCCCGCCTCAAACTCGCCGTCGCCAAATCCGCCCTCACCCAGGCCCGCGCTCAACTCACAGCCAAGCAGTCCGAGCTCACCCAGCTCCAAGAACAGCTCAAGACCGCCAAGCCCGCCGACCAGCCCGCCCTCAAACAGCAGATCGACACGCTCACCAAGGCCATCCCCGCCCTCCAGACCACTGTCAACACCGCCCAGGCCGAGCACGACAAAACCGCCAAAGACGTCGCCGGCGCCGCCACGCCCAAGGACCCGAAAAAGTCGTAACGCGACTCCGCGTTTCGTAGGGTGGGCTCCGCCCACCGCTCGCGCAACCGGTGCTCGATCCCCCTTGTAGCCGCCCCGCTTGCGGGGCGCGTCCAGTTGGATCGCGCGCCACCGTCCTACTCCCGCAACCCCCACCCCTTCTCCCGCACCGCCGCCACCGCCCGCTGCACGCTCGCCTCCACCGCCTCGCTCGTCAGCGTCCGCTCGGCGCTCCGGAACACCAGCTGCAGCGTCACGCTCTTCTTCGCCTCGCCGAGTTGCTTCCCGCGGTACGTCGTCACGTAGTCCAGCGATTCCAGGTCCGCCAGCCCCAGCGGCCGCAGCGCCCCCTCGATCTCCGCGTACCGCGTCCGCTCGTCCACCACCAGCGACAGGTCCCGCTTGATCGAGGGAAACTTCCCCAGCTCCTGCACCTTCGGCGTCCGGTTCAGCCCCGCCAGCAGCGGCGCCAATTCCAACTCCGCCGCCACCGGCGACTCCCGCAGATCGAGCTTGTCCGCCACGGCCCGATCCACCTTCCCGACGTACCCGATCGCCACGCCCCCCCACTCCACCTTCCCCGTCGCCGCCGCCGCGAAGCCCGGCGCCTTGTCCGGCGTGATCGTCACCGCGCGCGTCGGATCGACCGCGCCCAGCACCGCCTCCACCGCCCCGCGCACCTCCCGATAATCGCCCGAGCCCACCAGCGCCAGCCGCGGCCGCTCGTCCGTCTTCCCCGCCGCGTCCGCCCAGAACGTCGACCCCATCTCGAACAGCTTCGCCGGCGGATTCCCCACCGCCTGGTTCCGCCGCACCGCCTCCAGCATTCCCGGCAACACGCTCGGCCGAAGGTACGCGTCCTTCTCCTTCGTCTTCGGATCCACGCGCAATAGACTCGCCGCTCCCGCCGGCCGGAAATCATCCCGCAGCGCGTCCGCCACCCA
>DATHXE010000301.1:0-1673 GCA_035459845.1 Tepidisphaeraceae bacterium
GTAGCTCAACATTCCGATGTTGAGGAGCGGCGCAGATCTCCAGTTCGTGTACCACGCGCTAGGCACTTCCGCGCTCCTCCTCAACATCGGAATATTGAGCGACCTGTCGGCGTGGTCGCTATCATGCCGCCCATGTCCCGCGCGCTCGCCCTCCTCGCCCTCCTCACCCTCCCCGCCGCCGCCGTCCCCGGCGAGGCCGACAAGATCCGCGCCCTCGCCGCCCCCTACGTCGACGGCGGGTGGGTCAGGTCAGTCGTCGTCGGCGTCGTCGACAAGACGGGCGCCCCGCGGGTCTACGGCTTCGGCGAGCTCTCCGGCACCGACAAGCGCGCGCCCGATGGCCGAACCGTGTTCGAGATCGCCTCGGTCACCAAGACCTTCACCGCGCTCCTCCTGGCCGAGATGTCCGAGCGCGGCGAACTGAAGTTTGAAGACACGCTGGAGGCGTTCCTCCCCGCCGAGGTCAAGCTCCCCGACACCGACAAGCAGATCACGCTCGAGCGCCTGGCCACGCACCATAGCGGCCTTCCGCGCCTGCCGCACAACCTGTTCCCCGCGCCCGATCCGAACGACCCGTACGCCGCTTACACCGTCGGAAAACTTTACGCGTTTCTGCCCGCCGCCCGCGTACATCCCACCGAAAAGTTCGTCTACAGCAACGTCGCCTACGGCCTGCTCGGGCACGCGCTCGCCCGTCGGGCCAAGACCGACTACGAGCCGCTCCTGATCGACCGCGTCTGCAAGCCGCTCGGCATGAATGAGACGACGATCAAGCTCGACGCCGGGCTCCGCGCGCGCCTGGCCCCGCCGTTCGATGCGGACCTCGAGCCCGACCACGAGTGGGACCTGGGCGCGATCCCGGCCGGCGGCGCGCTCCACTCGACCGCCGGCGATTTGCTCCGGTATCTCAGGGCCCACCTCGAATCCCCGGCCGGCGTGCCCAAGTCACTCGCCGCCGCGCTGGGCGTCGTCCAGCAGCCGCGCGACACCGCCGACCACGACCTCCAGATCTGCCTCGCCTGGCACCGCGCCAAGGACGGCCGGCTGGTTCACAACGGTCAGACCGGCGGTTACCACTCGTACGTCGTGCTCGACCCCAAGGCCGGCATCGGCGTCGTCGTCCTCGCGAACACCGCCACCATGCGCGCCGACGCGATCGGCGACGGCGCCCTTCGCGTGGCGCGGGGCCTGGCCCCCGCCAAGCCCAACCTGCCCGTCGCGATCGCGCTCCCCGCCGCCACGCTCGACAAGTACGCCGGCAAGTACAAACTCCCCGAGAACGGCGGCTCGCTCCTGGTCGTGCGCGACGAAGATCGCCTGCTCACCCGCGCCCCCAACCAGCCCGCCCGCCGAATCTACCCGCGCACCGAGACCGAGTTCTTCGCCAAGGCGACCAGCGCCACCGGCACGTTCGAGATGGACGACGCGGGGAAAGTGACCGCCCTCCGCATCACGCAGGACGGCAAAACGTACCGCGCGACCCGGTAGGGCGGTCATTCCCCTCCCCCGCCCCTCAGCGCAAGTTCATCATTCCGACCGCCAGCGCCCCCGCGGCGGCGGCAAAGATCCCGAGTTCGACGACGTGTGACAACGTGGAGTAAACGACTCGCATGACCGGGCTCCAGCGAAAGGGGACTACATTTCTCGCTGGCCATTCCCTGGCCGGTATCTCG
>DATHXE010000302.1:0-1706 GCA_035459845.1 Tepidisphaeraceae bacterium
GGCTGGGGCGGCAGATCGGGTACGTGAAGGGGGCGGTGAAGCCGAAGCCAGCAGCAGGGCAGCAGCAGGGGCTCCCGCAAGGGCAGGGGGGATCGACGGGCGCTTCTGCAGGTGGGGCCGCGACGCCGCAAGCGACCGCAAGCGTGCCTCCGGTGGCGAACGCGAGTCAAACGTCGGCGGCTCCGCAGCAGACCGCGATCGTGCCGCAGGTGGTGTATCGGGACGAGAAGGTGGAGGAAATTGAGCACCCGGATCGGCCTGGCGTGGTGCTGCGGCGGACGGTGATCGACGAGGCGATCGTGGACCCGCAGAAGGCGTCGGGGGGGAACGGTTGATCGCGATTCGGGATTACGTGGCGTCGGACGCGGGCGCATGCCTGGGGTTGTTCGACGGCAATACGCCGGGCTATTTCGCGGCGGACGAGCGGGCGCTGTTCGAGGCGTTTTTGCGCCGGGACGATCACGAGTTTTTCGTGGCGGAGGATTCGGGCGTGGTCGTGGGGTGCGGGGGGTTCAAGGTAAACGAGTACGGCGTCGGGTATCTCGTCTGGGGCATTGTGTCCGCGTCACGGCACGGGCGGGGCGTCGGCACCGCGCTGCTTCGATGGCGGCTCGAGCGGCTGCGCGAGACTCCGCACGCGTGGTGCGCATTACTCGACACGAGCCAGCGGACGGCGGGGTTTTTCGAGCGATTCGGGTTTCGGGCGTACCGGACGGTCGCGGAGGGGTATGGGGCGGGGTTGGATAAGGTTTACATGCGACTGACGTGTAGTGGAGATCAGACGTGCGACTGACGGGTTTGCGCGATCGACGCCCGACGCGCTCCCCTGCGGGCGGCGCTGTCGCTTGCCCTCCGGGTCGCGGCTAAACGGACATCCGAACGTCCGCTCGAAGCCTATTCATGTTTCATGTCTTCATGTTTCACGGTTCCCCACCCGGTTGCCGGGCGCACCCGCCGCCGTAGAATGAGCTTGCCATGGCCTTTGCCGAACCCGTCCTCCTCAAGCGCATCCCGCAAGACCCCGCCCAGCGGAAGATCTACTGGTACGACGACTACGTCGCGACCGGTGGGTATTCGGCGCTGCGCAAGGCGCTGAACATGTCGTCGGAGGAGATCATCAAGCTGACGATCGACTCGGGGCTGCGCGGGCGCGGGGGGGCGGGCTTTAGCGCGGGGCAGAAGTGGTCGTTCATCCCGAAAGAGAAGAAGGGGCCGCACTACATGGCGGTCAACTTCGACGAGTCGGAGCCGGGGACGTTCAAGGACCGGTTCCTGGCCGAGTGGGACCCGCACCTGGTGCTCGAGGGGATCGCGATCGCGTCGCTGGCGACGCAGTGCGACGTGGCGTACGTGTTCATCCGCGGCGAGTTCCACCGCCAGGCGAAGATCATGGAGCGGGCGATCGCCGAGTGCTACGAAAAGGGCATTTTCGGCAAGCAGGGGATTTTCGGCGGCAACTTCAAGCTCGAGGTTTACCTGCACAAGGGCGCGGGCGCGTACATCTGCGGCGAGGAGACCGGGCTGCTCGAGGCGCTGGAGGGCAAGCGCGGGTGGCCGCGGAACAAGCCGCCGTTCCCGGCGATCGCCGGCGCGTTCGCCCGGCCGACGGTGATCAACAACGTCGAGACGCTGGCGTGCGTGCCGCACATCGTCGAGCGCGGGGCGGCGTGGTTCAAGACGATGGGCACGAAGACGGCCGCGGGCCC
>DATHXE010000303.1:0-3291 GCA_035459845.1 Tepidisphaeraceae bacterium
ACGTGGAAGTTGGTGACGACGTGCCCGGCCTCGTCCCAGACGAAGCCCGAGCCGGTGCCGGCCGGGATCTCGCTGACGTTGCGCGTCCAGAGGTTCACGCGCTGCTGGAGCGTCGTGATGTAGACGACGGACGGGCTGACCTTTTCGAACAGCTCGACCGTCGACTTCTCGTCGCCCGCGAGCGCGCCCGCCGGCGTGACGGGTCGCTCCGGCTCGGGCCGGCCGACGTCGAACACCCACCGGTACACCAGGAACCCCAGCCCGACCCCCAGCAATAACCCCGCGACCCACATGCCGCCGCTCCCCCTACGCCGCGGCGGACCGGCAGGAGAGTAGGGCGACCCGTACGACGGCGGCGGCGACGCGTATCCGCTCATGATGCGGATTTTAGGGCGCCCCCGCCGGAGCGTCATCTCGCGCCCCCTCCCGATGCGCGCTTCGGGCGCCGTGCGTAGCACGGGGATCGGGCGTGAACCTCACTCCTTGGGCAATTCCTCGATCCCCAGCAGCGTCTCAAGGTCCAACCGCTCCCCCGCCTTGGGCCGCGCCTGTTCCGGCGCCTTCGGCTTCTTCCCCTTCGCCGCCTTGGCGTCATCGCCGCCGGCGAACAATACGGCGGCCAGGCGTGCGAGCTCCGCCTCCGACACCACACCCTTTTCGATCAGCATCTGCCCGAGCACCTCGAGCCCGAGGCGCAGCGAGAACACCTCGCGCCGCAGCGCGTCGACCGAGTCGCCCGCCACCGGCGCACCGTCCGGGCCCGCCGTCACGGCGCGCCGGATCTGGTCGACCGCGAGTTCCGCGCTCTTCAGGTCCACGTTTCTTCCCATACTGCCAATAAAAAAGAACCGACCCCGCCCCACGGTGGCAGCCTCCTTCGTTCCGAACAACTTTCGTCCCGCTTCCGGCCTCCCGTCCTGGGCTGCCGGCTCACCATGCGGAACTTCTCGAACGGCCAGATTCACATCATAATCCCCCAACGTCCCATACACGAGCGGAATATGTAGCATCAGTAACAATCCCCATAGCGAGGATGTCAAGATGGCGAAGATGGGACACGTGGCGTATCTGGTGGCAGCTTTCCTGACCGGCGTCTCCCTGTCGACGAGTGCGGCAGACCCGGCACCAGCCGTCCCCCTTCCCAAGCCGCTCGCCAAGGTCGAATCCGTCGTCAAAGTCTGGGATCAGGCCAAGCACAACGCCTTCACAGGCCTGATCCGCCACACCGACGGCGCCTGGCTGTGCACCTTCCGCGAGGGCTCGGCCCACATCCCCGGGCTCGACGGCACGATTCGCGTGATCGCGAGCAAGGACGGCGAGAAGTGGGAGTCGCGCGCCGTGCTGGCCGAGAAGGGCGTGGACCTGCGCGACTCCAAGATCTGCCACACGCCCGACGGCCGGCTCATGCTGGTCATGGGCGGGTCGTACTACGACGGCGCCGAGCCCACGCCCGACCGCAAGCGCACCGGCATGCACACGCGCGTCGCGTTCTCGTCCGACGGCGGCGCGACCTGGACGCCGCCCGCCAAGGTCGAAGGCGTCCCCGACAACGTCTGGCTCTGGCGCGTCACCTGGCACAAGGGCGTCGGCTACGGCACCGTCTACGGCATCGCCCGCGACGGTAAGGGCAACCGCGAGTTCGCCGTCTACCGCACGACCGACGGCGTCAAATACGGCGACCCGATCGACACGAAGGTTCCCGCGAGCGGCGGCGAGGCGACGGTCCGCTTCGCGCCGGACGACACGATGCACATCCTCTTCCGCGGCGAGGGCAAGACGCGCAACGCGTTCGTCGGCACGAGCAAGGCGCCGTACGCGGATTGGAACTGGAAGGACGCGGGCCGAGCGGCGCAGGGGCCGAACTTCATTCGACTGGCGGACGGGCGATGGGTGTATGCGGGTCGCGACTTTGACCCGAAGGCCAAGACCGTCGTCGGGCTCATGACCGCCGAAAGCCTTACGCCGCTGGTCACCTTGCCCAGCGGGGGCGACACGAGCTACCCGGGATTGGTCGAGGCCGAGCCGAACCTGGTGTGGGTGAGCTACTACTCGTCCCACGAGGGGAAGTCGGCGATCTACCTCGCGAAGGTTCGCATCGCAAAGGGGAATTGAACGCGAGCGGGTGTGCTGCGCACACGTTCACCCTCTTCCCCGCCCGCGCGGGACCTCCGGTCGCCGCGCCGGCGCCGCGTCGTCGCGCTTGCCGAGCGTCACCGCGATGTCCAGGTACGCCTGCCCGCGCCGGACCTTGAACTTCACCGACTCGCCCGGCTGGAGTTCCTTCAGCATCGGCATGAGCGACATCTGGTCGCGCACGTCGGTCTCGCCCAGGCCGACGATGATGTCCGCCTGCTTCATCCCCGCCTTGGCGGCCGGGCCGTTGGCGACGACCTCGTCGATCTTGAGGCCGTCGTTCTCCTGGCTGAAGCGCACGCCCAGGAACGCCCCGTCCGGGCCGGTGCTCATGGCCGGGGGGTTCCGCCGCGCCATCCACGCCTGCCACTCCTTCTCGAACTGCTTGATCGGCTTGCCGCTCACCTTCTCCAGCGCGGCCTTGCCGGTCGGGTCCTTGTCCAGCCCCGCCTTGAACGCCTGGTAGAACGGCTTGAGCAGGCCGTGGTCGTACAGGTAGAGCATCACGCTCGACGACTGCCCGTACCCGAGCGTCGCGTTTTTGACGAGCTCGTCCTGCTCCATCTTGATCAGCTTTTCGAGCGGTATCAGCTTGCCGCTCTTGTGGGCCGACTGCAAAAACCACAGCCGGTAGTTGTCGCGCGGGACGAGGCGCTCGCCCTCGAACTGCCCGGCCTCGTACATGCTCGCGATGCCCTCGACCACCCAGATCGGGTGCTCCTGCTTGCTCTTGTCGAGGTCGCCCGCGTGCATCGCGTGGGTGAACTCGTGGGTCATGACCTGCCCGAGCAGCCTCGCGATCAGCGTCCGCGCCTGCGGCATGTAGACGCCCTCGACCCCCGGCTGGCGGATCAGCTTCTTGTAGTCCGCCGCCGACGGCAGGAGGATCACGATGTACTCGTCCGGCTTGTTGTCGAACAGCTCGGCCCACTGGCTTTTCGCCTGCGCGGTCAGCCACTTCTTGACGGCCGCCAGCGTGGGCGCATCGGTGTTGGCGACGTACACCAGCTTGTTCGGCTGGTCGACCTCGTAAAGGTACTTGTCGCCGAACTGCTTCTTCAAGCTCGCCAGCGCGCGGTCGGCGTCCTTCTTCTGATACACGTCGCGGTTGGCGACCAGCTTTTTGTACCGCGCGAGTTCGCGCAGCGAATTGAGGTC
>DATHXE010000304.1:0-1952 GCA_035459845.1 Tepidisphaeraceae bacterium
GGCGGGATCCACGTGGCCGCCGGCACAACAGCCGGCCTTCTCGCCGCGGAGAATTCGCAGCACGTTGTACTGTGTGGGCGAGAGTCCGGAGGGCTTGAACACCTCGGCCGCGTCGGCGGCGAGCACGTCGGCCGTCTTGAATAGGTTCAACACGACTTCCTGCTCGAGGCTGTCAAAGCCGTTCACCTTCTTGATCTCATCTTTGAGCTTGCCACTCATCACAGGGGACAATTTACTCGTTGTCACGACTATCGTCAAGAGGAAAGTTTGGCTTGAGCGAAATTTTTGAGACTCAGCGATAGAAATTAGCCATTAATTCTTAACCAGACTAAACTTAAGAATTAATCGTTACGTCTTAGTGGTTCACTTCCCCGCTTGGGCGACGCCCCGGTAGTACGCCTCGGTGAGCTTCGCGTACTTGTCGGGGGCTTTCTCAGTTGAGCCTTCGATGACGGCGTCGCGGGTGCGGGGGCTGACGCGGAGGAAGACTTCGCCGCGTTCCTGGAAATCGGAGCGGGCGGTGGAGGCGGGGTTGCCGGGGGAGGTGGCGGATTGGCCGGCGGGGGACTTGGCGTCGGTGACCGTGGGGGGGCCGACGGGTTGTTGGCCGGCGGGGTTGGACTTGGGATCGGTGGGGAGGCAGGGGCCGCAAGGGTCTTTGGGCGGGTTCTTCTTCTCGGCCTCCTTCTGCTTCCGCGCGAGTTCGATCAGCTCGTCGAGGTCTTTGACGATCCGGTCCTGGATCTCCTGGGTTTGGGCGCCGGGGTCGTAGCGGCGGCCGAGGCGCTGGGCGGAGTCGGACATGCGGTCCTTGGCGTGGTTGATCACGTCGGACGAGCGCTGGCCGAGCAGCTCGGCGGAGGTCTCCTTGTCGTCGACGGCGTTGCGCGCCTCGGCCTTGGAGGGGCGCGAGGCGGGCTTGTCGTCGGCCGCAAGCGCGACCGGGGCGAACAGGGCGCAGAACGCGAGCGCGGACGCCGCAAGGGCGCCGGGGCGGATACGGGTCGGCATGGTGGGGTCTCCTTGTATTACTTCATGCGCGCGAGGAGGGGAAAGTCGCGGGGAATTCACTCGCGCGGGACCGCTTTCCGGGTGCCATGCCCTCGCGAGCCACCGACCAACTCTCATCTCGCGATCGCCGTGATCGGCTCGCGTGGGCATGCCCCAGAGGCGCTCGATTCCGGAGCAAGCGCCGCCGGGGCATGCCTACGCCCGCGGATCGCGCATCGACGCAAATGTCGCCGGCCGACCGCGGGCGAAGGCATGGCACCCGAAAGACCCTTATCGGACGCGCCCCAAGATTCGCCCGCGCGCGGCGCGTGCGCCGATGAGCGTTTACGCCCGCGCGCGATCGCAAGACGTACCGCCGCGCGTCGGCCGACCGCTATGACCCTGCTCCGCAAGACCGCCCTGATGCTCGCGCTGGCCGTCGCGCCGGTGGCGACGGCCGCTACGAAGGTGCCGAACCCGACGGTGCCGGAGCTCGGGCTGCGCGCGACGAACGGGTTCGACTCGCAGGTTTACCTGGGCGCGGGCAAGGGCGTGACCATCGCCGTGCTGGACGCGGGCATTGACGTGTCGCACCCGGCGGTCCGCGGGTCGATCTCGCTGTCGAAAGACTTCACGGGCCAGAACACGGTCGACGACGACAAGGGCGCCACCGGCCACGCGACGGGGATCGCGTCGATCCTGGTCGGGCACGACGCGAGCTACTTCAACGGGTTCGCGCCGGCCGCGAAGATCCTCAACGGCCGGATCACGACCGCCGACGACCAGATCTCCGATTTGTGGGCGGGCAACGGGCTCGGGTAGGCCGTCAAGAACAATGCCAAGGTCGTGAACCTCTCGCTCGGCAACCGGTTGGGCAAGGGAGCGCTGACCGACAAGTTCAACCTGATGGCGGACTACGTGACGGAGCGGTACGGGGTGAACGTCGTGTCGGCGGCGGGGAA
>DATHXE010000305.1:0-4878 GCA_035459845.1 Tepidisphaeraceae bacterium
GACGATCGGGTCGCACAAGTCGCCGGTGAAGGGCGCGAGCATCGAGTTCCGGCAGCACCGGATCTACGTGCCGGGGGATGAGCCGAGGCGGATGGACTGGCGCGTGCTCGGGCGAACGGACCGGCACTACGTGAAGGAGTACGACGAGGAGACGAACCTCAAGTGCGTGCTCCTGCTGGATGGGTCGGGGTCGATGGCGTACGGCGAGCAGGCCAAGCGGGGGAGCAAGTTCGACTATGGCGCGCGGCTGGCGGTGTCGCTGGCGTACCTGATGCTCGGGCAGACCGAGAGCGTGGGGCTGGGCGTGTTCGAGCGGAAGGTCGCGACGTGGATCGCGCCGCACACGGGGACGGCTCAGTTGTCGCGGATCGTCGAGGCGGTAGAGAAAGTCGCCCCGCGCGGGCCGAGCGGGTTGGCCGAAGCGATCCACGACGCCGCCGGGCGATTGCAGCGGCGGTCGCTGGTCGTGATCGTCAGCGACCTGATGGTCCCGGTCGCGCAGTTCCGCGAGGGCCTTGCGCACCTCCGGCACGACCGGCACGAGGTGATCGTGCTCCGCGTGCTCGACCGCGACGAACTCGAGTTCCCGTTCAGCGGGTGGACGCGCCTGCGCGGGCTCGAAGGGGAGAAGGGGAGTTTGTGCGACCCGTCGCTGTTGCGCAAAACGTACAAGGAAAACCAGCGGCGGCACGCGCGCGAGCTGGAGGAGACGTGTCGGGGCATGAAGGCGGAGGTGCGGACGTTCGTGACGGATAAGGACGTGGGGGATAGCTTGGTGGCGTTCCTGCACCATCGGTCGATCTAAGTCACCGCAGAGACGCAGAGGGCGCGGAGAGCATTAGCCGCGGAGCGGCGTAAGATTAGAGCCCACGGCGCGAGCCGTGGGTCGGTGACGACGTGTTCGGTGGAGTCCCGGAGGGACGAAAGACCCGTTGGGTAATCAAGGGATGTTGCAGCGGCGAGGGCCGGAGCGATGTGGTCAGGTGTCGATGTCGATGGACGGTCCGTGGCGTTCCTCCGAAGGCGCACTTCGATTCTCGGTGGATACGACGTGTTGGAGTCTGGCCTGATGTCGCACGACGGTGAGTGCGTGTGGCTGATAGGAGACAACGGTCGGCGGGTTATCACGGATACGGAACTGGCAGCGTTGCAACCGGTAACGTCACAGAATCGGATTGCGGCTTGTGTAGGTCATGATTACTTCGTGATCTGACGTCGGCGTGGGGACGCGAACGGTGGGCAGAGCCCACCCTACGAGATGCGTAAATCCTCCCGATGTTCCTTAACTCCACCATGCTCGCAGGCCTCGCGGGAGCGGTGATCCCGCTCGTTCTGCATTTGCTGAGCCGCTCGCGGTACAAGACCGTCGAATGGGGCGCCATGATGTTCCTCGAGGGGGCCGAAGCGCGGGTGATGCAGGCTGCGAAGGTGAAGCAGGTGATCATCCTGCTGCTCCGCATGGCGATCGTCGCGGGGCTCGCGATGGCGCTCGCCCAGCCGGTGATTCGCGGCCGCTGGGGCGGGCTCGCGGGCGAGTCGCGGGCGAGCGCGGTGATCGTCCTCGACTGCTCGGCGAGCATGGGGTTCGACGAGAGCGGGAAGTCGCGGCTGGACCTGGCGCGCGGGGCAGCGCTGACGATCCTCGAATCGCTCCGCGAGAACCGCGTCGCCGTGGTCATCCTCGGCGGCGGGCGCGGGGCCGAAGACCTCGCGACGCCGACCACTGACCTCCAGCAGCTCGCTCAGCGGATCATGGCAATCCCCGAGCCGGCGGGGCGGGCGGACATCGCCGCGGGCCTGACGCGGGCGATGGACATCCTCGACCGCACTGCCGAGCCGACGCGCGAGTTGTACGTTGTGACGGACCGGCAGGCGTCGGGTTGGCGCGAGGCGTCGGCCGAGGGGTTTCGGGATTCGTGGCGGAATCGGCTGGCCAAGCCGGGGACGCGGACGCGGTTCTTCGTCGTCCCGGTGGGGTCGGAGAAGTCGGAGAATCTGTCGATCGAGTCGGTCGAGCTGGTGAACGGCCCGGCCATCAAGGAGCAGCCGGCCGAGGTCGAGGTGCGCGTGCGGAATTACGGGCGGACGTACCGCGGCGGGGTCGAGCTGAAGGTCGACGGGGTGTCGACGACGGTCTCGGTCGGGCCGGACGCGACGGCGACGGCGCGGGTGAATCTCCGCCCGCACCAGGCCGGGTCGCGGATAGTGACGGCGACGCTGCCCGAGGCCGGGCTGAGCTTCGACGACCGGCTGCAGGCGGCGATCGAGGTGGTCGACCCGATCTCGGTGCTGGTCGTCAGCGGCGACGAGCGCGGCGAGCCGGCGAACGGGTTGCAAAGCGAGGCGGACTTCCTGCGGATCGCGCTGGCGCCGTCGGCCGAAGCGAAGCGGCGCGGGCTGAACGCCGGGGCGTTGCGGGCCGACCCGTGCGCGGTGACGGTCGAGCCGTACGAGTCGTGGCGCGCGGAGGAACTCAAGAAGTACCAGGTGGTGGTGCTGGCCAACGTCCCGCAGCTCACGCAGGGGCAGGCCGTGGCGTTGGAGCAGTACGCGTACGAGGGGGGCGGCGTGTGGGTCGCGCCGGGGAACCTGACGCGCGTCGACAATTTCAACGCGATGCTCTACCGCGACGGGACGGGCATCCTGCCGGCGAAGCTGCTCCCGCCGACCGCGGAAGATGGCAGCGAGGCGACGACGATCCAGGGGATCAGCGATTTCGACCACCCGGCCTTCCGGTTCCTCAAGGGCCGACCCGACCCGGTGCCGGCGGTCGCGGTCGGGCGGTATTTCCCGGTCGAGGTGCGCAACCGCGACGCGCGCGTGCTCGGGCAGTACGCATCGGGCCGGCCGTTCGTCGTCGAGGGCGTGACGGGCCGGGCGCACGTGCTGCTGATGACGGTCCCGCTGGACGCGGATTGGGGGACGCTGCCGCTGACGAGCTTTTACCTGCCGATGGCGCAGTCGGCGGTGCGGTATTTGGCGGCAGGGTCGTCGGCGGAGCGGAACCTGCGGCCGGGCGAGCCGATCGTGGCGCGGTTCGGGCCGGGCGTGGACGCGCGGCGCGTGCGGATCGATTCGCCCGCGGGGGACGGCGGCGCGCCGCGGCCGGTCGTGCTGCCGGTGACCGGGGGCGAGGTGCGGTTCGCCGGGACGCTCCAGCCGGGCGTGTACCGGATGACGGTGGTCGACGGGGCGGTGCCGGACTGGGCGCGGGTGAGCCACTTCGTGGTGCAGACGCCGCCGCGCGAGTCGGACCTGACGGCGCTCACGCCGGCCCAGTGGGGCGAGCTTTCGCGCGGCCTCGAGTTCGAACTGGTCGACCCGAGCGAGCGGGCGATCGGCCCGGTCGTGTCGGCGGCGCGGCGCGGGCGGGAACTGTGGCTGAGCGTGATCGGGGCGGTGGTAATCCTTAGCCTGGTCGAACTGGCCGTCGTCCGGCGGTGGGGGGGAGCGTCATGAGGCGAGGATGGAGGATGGAAGAGGGAGGATGGCGCGCGGCGCCGCTGGCGTCCGGGTGCCATGCCTTCGCCCGCGGCCGAGAGGGGTTTGTTTGCGCGAGCACGCAGTCCGTGGGCGTAGGCATGCCCCAGAGGCATTCGATTCTCAATCGAAGTCTGATGGGGATTCGCTTCGACATCGTGCGCCGCTGGGGCATGCCCACGCGAGCCGATTGCGCCGTCGCGCGTACAGGATCGATCGGCGGCTCTCGAGGGCATGGCACCCGGAGACGCCGTGACGCACGAGGGGGTGCGGCGTGACCTATTCGCTAGACATCCTCGGCGCCGCCATTCGGTGGGAGTCGCCACAATGGCTGGGCGTCGCGCTGCTCGTGGCGCTGCTCGGCGTCGCGGGTGTGCTCTTGATGTACGCGAGACAGGTGCGGGGCGTGCCGGGTGTGTGGCGGTGGGGACTGCCGGCGCTGCGGTGTCTGGCGGTGGTCGCGCTGGCGGGGTCGATCGCCCGGCCGGTCGCGCTGCGAGAATTGGGGGATGAGGAGCAGGGGGCGGTCGTGATCGTGGTCGACCGGTCGCGGAGCATGAGCGTTCGGGACACGCAGCGGAGCAACGCGATGTGGGTGGCGGTCGCCGACGGCATGGGGCGGTTGCCGCCCGGCGTGCGGGCGCGGGCCGAGGAGTTCGCCGCCGTCGCGCCGGACATCGAGCGCCTGCCGGCGGTCGTGGCCGAGGTCGCACAGGCGCAGGTCGAGCTGGAGGTCGCGGCGATCCAGGGGAAGGACAACCCGCCGGCCCGCAAGCGGTTCGACGACGCGTCAGCCGAGTGGGCCCAGCGCACCAGGGCGCTCGCGGCCGCCCAGCCCAAGCTCAAGGCCAAGGCCCCGCGCCTGGCGGCGGCGCTGGCCCAGCTCGACCGGAAGGACCTCGCCAGACCCGCATCCCGCCAGTGGCCGGCGCAGGCGGGGAAGGTGATCGACGAGGTCACGCTGCGGGCGAACCAGTTCCAGACCGAGTCGGACGATGCGCTGTACCGGACGAACGAAGCGGTCCGCCGGGCGTGCGACGAGCTGTCGAAGCTGAACCGGATGGAACTGGTCGAGGAGGCGATCGTGAGCCCCGGCACGGGCCTGCTCGCGCACGTGCCGGCGGGCGTCCCGGTGTACGGCTTCGCGATCGGCCCGGACGTGCGGGAGGTGCCGCTGCGCGGGGCGGCGGACGGGGCCAAGCCGGCGCCGAACGTGCGGCGGCTGCTGGTCGCGCCCGACGGCGCGCGGAGCGACCTGACCGGGGGGCTGCGCGAGGTGCTGGACCGCCTGCGCCACCAGGGCGTGCAGGCGGTGGTGGTGTTCACGGACGGGCAGCAGGTGGGGGCGGAGGCGGCGGTGTCGTCGGCGCTGGTCGGCGGGACGGGCGCGCCGGTGTT
>DATHXE010000306.1:0-1777 GCA_035459845.1 Tepidisphaeraceae bacterium
TCGAGGAGACGCCGGACGACTTCCGCTTCACGGTCAAGGCGAGCCGCTACCTGACGCACGTCCGCCGGCTGCAGGACACCGGCCGGGGGATCGACCGCCTCTACGCCGGGATCGCGCCGCTCGCGGAGTCGCCCAAGCTCGGGCCGCTGCTGTGGCAGCTGCCGGAGAACTTCCACCGCGACGACGACCGCCTGGCCGCCGCGCTGGAGGCGCTGCCCCCAGGCCGCCACGCCTTCGAGTTCCGGCACGCGAGCTGGTTCTGCAGCGCGGTGTTCGGGCTGCTGCACACGCACGGCGCGGCGCTGGTGATCGGCGACGACAAGCGGCGCCCGCTGCCCGCGTCGCCGCTGACCGCGGACTGGACGCTGATCCGCTTCCACTACGGCACCCGCGGGCGCCGTGGCAACTACAGCGAGCGCGAGCTGCGGGGGTGGGCGGACCGCATCGGCGGGCTCCGGAAGGACGCCGAGGTGCTCGCCTACTTCAACAACGACTGGGAGGGATTCGCGGTCCGGAACGGGCTCCGTCTGAAAGCGCTCCTGAGGGCTTGAAGCCACGCGGGGTGGTGCTAGTGTCAATTGCCCAAGCGACGCGGGGTGGAGCAGTCAGGTAGCTCGTCGGGCTCATAACCCGAAGGTCGCGGGTTCGAATCCCGCCCCCGCTATCCGCCGACGACGGTGGTGACAGCCTGCCGCCGACGGCCGAAAGCCCCGCTCACGCGGGGCTTTCTGGTTAAGGCGAGCGGATCGCAAGCGCTCGACGTGCCGGGGTCCCCGGATCAGGAGGCTGAGGTGGGACGGTAGGCGTGGACGACGGCGCCGGTGGCGAAGGTCTTGGTGTCGAGGAGCTCGACGGTGCCGGTGCTGGCGGGGCGGAACAGGGGCTCGCCGCCTCCCTTGATGACGGGGCAGGTGCAGATCCGGTATTCGTCGAGCAGGCCGGCCGCGGCGAGGGCGTCGGACAGCTGGCCGGTGCCCCAGGTGAGGAGGTCGCCGCCTTCGGCCTGCTTCAGTCGGCTGACCTCGTCGAGCAGGTCGGGGCCGGCGATGACCACGGTCGGATCCCACGCCGTGGTGTCGACCGGTTGGGAGGCGACGACGTACTTGGTGATCGCGTTGACGTGGTCGGCGAAGGGGTCACCGCCCCTGGTGGGCCAGGCTTGTGCCATGCCTTCGTAGGTGATGCGGCCGAGCAGCAGTGCGTCGGCGCGGAGCGTCATCTTCATCCCGTAGTCCTGCAACTCCTCGTCGGAGTACTGGAACGCCCACTTGTGCGGCTCGTCGAGGGTGGCGTGGGTGAAAGTGATGATCTTGCGCACGGCAAGGTTCTCCTGGTCGGTGGCGTGCTGCCTCAGACGGTGGGGGGTCGCCATGGCTCGCGCTCGTGCGTGAGCCAGACGAGCTCGGGGTCGAGCGCAAGGACCCGCTGCCGGCCTTCGGTGGGCGGCTCGTCGAACTCGCCGAACCACACCGCCACGTCGCCGCCGACGATGACCGGGCGCCCGCCGGTCTCGACGACGACCATCTGCATGCCGCGTGTGTGGCCCGGCGCCGGGACGAGTCGGAGCCCGGGCAGTAGCTCGTGCTCGCCGTCGACCGGCACGTACTGCACGCCGGGCGCCTCGACCCAATCGCGGATGGTGTAGTCGTCCTTGCTGCGCGCGTCGTCGAGCTCCCGACGCTGGACGTAGATCGGCTTGCCGGCGAAGAGGTGGTTGCCGCCGCAGTGGTCGGCGTGCAGGTGTGTGTTGACGACGATGTCGATGCCGGCGAGATCG